>NZ_FAOZ01000028.1 GCF_001536285.1 Parafrankia irregularis
CCCGCCGGGGGAAGCAGCGGGCCCTGGTCGCTGTCATGCACAAGCTCACCGTCGCGATCTGGCATGTCCTGCACGACAGGACCGGACACAAGGACCTCGGCGCCGACTACCACACGAGGAAGAACCCGCAACGCGCGATGCGACGCATGATCCGCGAAGCGAACGCCCTCGGCCTCACCATCCGCTTCGACCCCGCCTGACCGGACCCAGCCCACCCAACCCGCCACAACCAGCCGATCAAGCCCCGACCCGCAGCTCACGTCAGTTTTTCGTGTCAGATCTGAGGATTTGGGCTGCGAGAACGACCAAAATCCTCACATTCTGCTGATCGCCAGGTAGCTTTGCGTCGCTTTTGTGCCTCTTGTTGTGAATTGTCGACGCGACTGAGGGTGGCCAAGATCTTCAATGCCGTGGGCCGCCGCCGCGACTGCCGCCTGGCGCCGCCGGTGATATCGCCGAGTGCGTCGCGGCCCACCGTTCCCGGGTCGGGTTGTCCCGATCCTCGGCCGGGGGGCCGGGGGCCGGGGCCGGTGGTCCGTGCCCTCTGTGTGGACCACCCCGTCCCGCCCCAGCGCGGCCGGCGGCGAACCGGGCGTCGTGCCGGTCGTTGACGTCCCGTCGTGACGCGGCTATCTTCGAACGTATGTTCGATGTCCGTAACGGGTGGGCGGGCTGACGGCCGAGAGGTCAGTACCTGAGGGGTCGGTACCGAAAGCCAGCACCGGAGAGGTGATCCCGATGGGCACGGTTCGATGGAACACCGTCGATGGGTATGCGGCGGTCGGCGGCCAACACAACGGCGGCCAACACAACGGTGGTCGGGGCGGCGGGGAACCTGACGGCCGGAGCCCGGCGGGTGGTGGCGCACCGGTGAGCGGGCCCGGTGGTGTTGGCCGGCCAGGCTCATCCGGTGCCGCGGTGGCTTCTCGCGGGGGTGCGCCGACCGCGTCCGGGCAGGTGCCCGGGCGGCCTGCTGGTCGAACCATGCTCCCCGCCGCGGGGCTGCCGCGGCGTTCCCGGGACGAGCTTCTCGCCTCGGCGCGGCGTGGGCTGGCCGAGGCGGCCTTCGCGCGTCGGCCCGGCGAGCGTTACGCGCTGGCGCATCTGGCCGCGCTGCGGGTCGCCGCCGCTGTTCTCGCCGCCCGGGCCCAGCCCCGTCCGGGGCATCGGGGCCGTCCGGCGAGCGCCTGGCAGCTGCTGGCGGTGGTGGCTCCGGAGCTCCAGGAGTGGGCGGCGTTCTTCGCCGAGGGCGCCGGCCGGCGCGCGGCGGCGGAGGCCGGCCTCGCCGTCGTGACGGCCAGGGATGCTGATGATCTTGTCCGTCAGGTGGAGATCTTCCTCGGGATCGTCGAGGCGGCGCTGGGCGTGCCCTCCCAGCCGTCGTTGACGCAGGCCGAATCCTCCGAGGGGTGGACGTGGCGCTGAGCGCGCTTCAGCAGATCGTGGCCCATCCGGCGGCGGCGCGGGCCGGTGTGGCGCGGGCTGGTACGGGCGGTGAGCGGCTTCTCCCGGTGCTGCCGGCGTTGGCCCGGGTGCTGCCCGCGGGCGGCCTGCGGCGCGGCACGACGGTCAGCGTCAGCGGGTCGTCCTCGTTGCTGTTGACGTTGTTGGCCGAGCCCTCCCAGGCGGGTGCCTGGTGCGGGGTGGTGGGGCACCGGTCACTGGGGATGCTGGCCGCCATCGAGGCCGGAGTCGTGCCGGAGCGGCTGGCCGTGGTGGCGGATCCCGGGCCGCGGTGGCCGGTGGTCGTCGCGGCCCTGCTCGACGCGATGGACATCGTGGTCCTGCGGCCGCCCCGGGGCGGGAACGGCGCTGACGCCCGCAGGCTCGCGGCCCGAGCCCGGGAACGGGGTGCCCTGTTGCTGGTCGCGGGGGACTGGGAGGCGGCCGACCTGCGGCTGTCGGTGGTCGCCCGGCGCTGGAGCGGGTTGGGGCAGGGCCATGGGCACCTGCGCGGCCACAGCACCCTGGTCCGGGTGGAGGGCCGGGGGGCGGCCAACCGGCCCCGGCAGGTGTGGCTGGCGGGGCCGGGGCATCTGGTCGGGCCGGCCCTGCCGGGCATGCCGGCGGAACTGGCGGAGACGGTGACGGTGCTGCCGATGGCCGCGGGGTCGGGATGAGGCCCGTGCCGACTCGGATGCTCGCGGTGCACATCCCGGACTGGCCCGCCGTCGCGGCCGGCCGGCGGCCGGGTGAGGCGGTGGCTGTCCTCGCCGCCAACCAGGTTCACAGCGCCGGCCCGGCGGCCCGGGCCCGAGGGGTACACCCGGGGCTACGGCGGCGGGAGGCGCAGGCACGCTGCCCTGACCTGGTCCTCGTGCCCGCCGATCCGGACCGGGACGCTCGGGCCTTCGAACCGGTCGTGGCGACTGTCGAAGGCGTGGTGCCCGGAGCGGAGGTGGTGCGGCCCGGCGACTGCCTGGTCCGTTCCCGAGGCGCTGCCCGCTACTTCGGGGGGGACGGTGTCGCGGTCGCCCAGGTGCGGGGCGCGGTCGAGGCGTGCCTTGAAAACGCGGATCTTCAGGCGGTCGTCCGGGTCGGTGTCGCCGACGGTCCGTTCGCCGCGCTGGCGGCCGCCCGTCTGGGTCGGATCGTCCCTCCCGGCGGTACTCCGGGCTTCCTCGCCCCGCTGCCCGTGGAGCTGCTCGACCGGCCGGAGCTGGTCGACGTCCTGCGTCGGCTCGGCCTGGCCACGCTCGGCGCCTTCGCGGGGCTGCCCGCGGCCGACGTGCTGGCGCGGTTCGGTCCGGATGGCGCCGTGGCGCACCGGCTTGCCCGCGGGGAGGACGAGCGGCCGCTCACGCCCCGCGAGCGGCCGCTCGACCTGAGCGTGTCCGTGGAGTTCGAGGCGCCGGCGGAGCGGGTGGAGCAGGCTGCCTTCGCTGCACGCCGGCTCGCCGAGCAGGCCCAGGAACGGCTGCGTGACAGCGGCCTCGCCTGCACGCGGATCGTCATCGAGGCGGAGACGGAGCACGGGGAACGGCGGCAGCGGGTCTGGCGGCATGACGGGCCGCTGTCCGTCGCCGGCATCACCGACCGGGTCCGCTGGCAGCTCGACGGATGGCTGACCGGCACCGCACAGGAGCCGGGCCTCACCGGGCGGCCGACATCCGGGCTGGTGCTCGTGCGGGTCACCCCGGAAGGGCTGCTGCCGGGGGATGGTCGTCAGCTCGGGCTCTGGGGCGAGCCCGGGGCCGCGTCCGGCCGGGTGGATCGGGCTCTGACCCGCGTCCAGGGGTTGCTCGGTCCGGGCGCGGTCACCATCCCCGTGGTCGAGGGCGGGCGTGATCCGTCCCGGCGGGTGCGGCTGGTTCCCTGGGGGGAGCCCCGGGAACCTGCGGAGCTACGGGAACCCGGCGAGTCCCGGGAACCGGCGAAGCCGCGGGAACCGGCGGGCTCGCGGGAACCGGCGAAGGCCGGCCGGCCTCGCGGCCACGGTGGAGGCCCGCGCATCCGTGGTGGGCGCCCGGGCGGCTGTGGCCGGGCCCGTGGAGAGGGGGCTCCGCCCTGGCCGGGAGCAGTTCCCGCGCCCGCGCCGGCCACGGTGCACGACGAGCCGCTGCCCGCCCTCGTCCTCGACGAGGGCGGAGAACCCGTCGGAGTCAGCGGGCGCTGCACGGTGACGGCCAGCCCGGCCTGGCTGTCGGTCGACGGAGCCGCACCCACCCGGATCACGGGCTGGGCGGGCCCATGGCCGGTGGACGAGCGCTGGTGGGATCCGGCCGTCGGCCGGCGCCGTGCCCGCTTCCAGCTGGTGGCGGCGGACGGGTCAGCGTCGCTGCTCTTCGTGGAGATCGGCCGCTGGTGGTTGGAGGCCACCTATGACTGAGAGGCTGGTTGAGAAGCTGACTGCGAAGCCTCAGGTGCCGGTGGTGCCCTACGCGGAGCTGCACTGCCACTCGGCGTTCAGCTTCCTGGACGGCGCCAGCCAGCCCGAGGACCTGGTGGCGGAGGCCGTCCGGCTCGGCCTGTCCGCCCTTGCGCTGACCGATCACAACGGGATGTACGGCACCGTCCGGTTCGCGGAGGCGGCGGCGGCCGCGGGGCTGCCCACCGTGTTCGGCACGGAGGTCTCGTTCGGATCCCCGGCCCCCCGCGACGGGGCGGCGGATCCCGACGCGACCCACCTCGTCATCCTCGCCCGGGACGCGGAGGGGTACCGCCGGCTGTCCCGGGCGGTGTCCGACGCGCATCTGGCCGGCGGGGAGAAGGGAATCATGATCGCGGAGGTGGAGGCCTTCGCGGCGGCCAGCGGAGGGCACTGGCAGATCCTCACCGGCTGCCGCAAGGGCGCTGTCCCGCGCGCGCTGGCCGCGGGAGAACCGGCCGTGGAACACGAGCGGGGGATGGCCGTGGCCGAGCGGGGGGTGGACGCGGCCCGCCGTGCCCTCGACGAGCTCGTCGGTCTGTTCGGTCGGGAGAACGTGGCCGTCGAGCTGTGGGACCGCGCCGCCCCGCTCGACTCGGCCCGTAACGACGCCCTCGCCGAGCTCGCGCGGGACGCCGGGCTGCCGGTCGTCGCCACCGGCAACGTCCACTTCGCCACGCCGGCGTCGGCGCGGCTGGCCGCGACCATGGCGGCCGTGCGGGCCCGGCGGTCCCTGGACGAGATGGACGGCTGGCTGCCCGCGGCCGGCACGGCTCACCTGCGGTCCGGCCCGGAGATGGCCGCCCGGTTCGGGCGCTATCCGGGGGCGGTCGATGCCGCGGCCCGGATCGGCGCGGAATGCGCGTTCGGTCTCGACCTGGTCGCGCCGCGGCTGCCGGACTTCCCTGTTCCCCCCGGGCATGACGAGGCGAGCTGGCTGCGGCTGCTGACCATGCAGGGCGCCGTCCGCCGCTACGGCCCCGCGCGGGCCGAGCGGGTCGCGGGGGCCTACGACCAGCTTGTCCACGAGCTCAAGGTGATCGAGCAGCTGGGTTTTCCAGGTTATTTTCTGATTGTCCATGATATCGTCGAGTTCTGCCGGAGGAGCGATATTCTCTGTCAGGGGCGCGGCTCGGCTGCGAACTCGGCGGTCTGTTACGCGCTTGGCATCACCAATGTCGACGCGGTCTCCTTCGGCCTGCTGTTCGAGCGCTTTCTCGCGCCTGAGCGGGACGGCCCTCCGGACATTGATATAGATATCGAGTCGGGGCGCCGGGAAGAGGTCATCCAGTACGTCTACGGTCGCTATGGCCGGGATCGGGCCGCGCAGGTCGCGAATGTGATCACCTATCGGCCGCGGTCCGCGGTGCGTGATGTCGCCCGCGCGCTGGGTTTCTCGCCCGGCCAGCAGGACGCCTGGTCACGGCAGATCGACCGGGGGATGCCACGCCACGCCCATCCCGCCGATCGGCCCGACACCAGGGCCGATGCCGATGCCGATGCTGGCGCCGGCGCCGGCGCCAGCATCGAGGCACCCGACTCGTCGGCGGGGATTCCGGCCGAGGTGCTTGATCTGGCGGGCCAGCTTCTCGGGTTCCCCCGCCATCTGGGGATCCATTCCGGTGGGATGGTCATCTGTGATCGCCCGGTCGCGGAGGTGGTCCCGGTCGAGTGGGCCCGCATGCCGGGGCGCACGGTGGTGCAGTGGGACAAGGACGACTGCGCCGCGGCCGGGCTGGTCAAGTTCGACCTGCTGGGCCTGGGCATGCTGTCGATGCTGCACGGTGTCTTCGACCTCATCCGCACGCATCACGGCCGGCAGCTCGATCTCGGTTCGATACCGCCGGAGGATCCAGCGGTCTACGACATGCTGTGCGCGGCCGACTCCGTCGGGGTCTTCCAGGTGGAGAGCCGTGCGCAGATGTCGACCCTGCCCCGGCTGCGTCCGCGGCGGTTCTACGACCTGGTCGTCGAGGTCGCCCTCATCCGGCCGGGGCCCATCCAGGGCGGCTCGGTGCATCCGTACATCCGACGTCGCAACGGAACGGAGGAGGTGGTCTACCCGCATCCGCTGCTGCGCCGTTCGCTGGAGAAGACGCTCGGGGTGCCCCTGTTCCAGGAGCAGCTCATGCAGATGGCGATCGACGTGGCCGGGTTCACCCCCGCCGAGGCCGACCAGCTCCGGCGGGCCATGGGGGCCAAACGCGCCACGGAGCGCATCGACCGGCTGCGAACCCGTTTCTACGCGGGAATGGCGGTGAACGGTATCACCGGGGCGATGGCGGACGATCTGTACGCCAAACTCGCGGCCTTCGCGGACTTCGGTTTCCCGGAGAGTCATTCGGTGAGTTTCGCGTTCCTCGTCTATGCCAGCTCCTGGGTGAAACTGTATTACCCGGCGGCTTTCTGCGCCGCGTTGCTCAACGCGCAGCCGATGGGTTTCTACTCGCCGCAGAGCCTGGTCGCCGACGCACGCCGGCATGGCGTCGTCGTGCACGGGCCGGATCTCAACGCGTCCGAGGCGGGGGTGACCCTGGTCGGCTCGCCTGCGGCGCTGCGGCTCGGTCTGGCCGGGGTCCGGCGGCTGGGTGGCGAGCTGGCCGAACGCATCGTCGCCGAACGCCGCGCGTGCGGTCCCTACCAGGACATGAGCGATCTGGTGCGCCGGGTGGGGCTGCGGGCCGAGCAGATCGAGGCGCTCGCGACGGCCGGGGCGTTCGGTTGTTTCGGGCTGGCCCGGCGGGAGGCGTTGTGGGCGGCCGGGGCGGTTGCCCAGGCTCGTCCGGGCCGGCTCGACGGCATGGTGTTCGGCGCGGACGTGTCGGCTGTCGCCGCCGCGCTGCCGGGGATGACCACAACGGAGACCGTGGTCGCCGACCTGTGGGCGACCGGGATAACCCCGGGCTGCTATCCCACCGAGCTTGTCCGCGGCCGGCTGGACGAGCTGGGAGTCGTGGTCGCCCGGCGGCTGCGGGATCTCGGCGGGGGCCGGCGGGTGCTCGTGGCCGGGGTGGTGACGCACCGGCAGCGTCCGCGGACCGCGGGAGGCGTGACCTTCCTGAGCCTGGAGGACGAGACCGGCCTGGTGAACATCATCTGTTCTCGTGGGGTGTGGGCCAGGCACCGGTCGGTGGCCCGGTCGGCACCGGCCCTGATCGTGCGGGGCCGGCTGGAGAGCGCGCAGGGTGTGGTGAACGTGATCGCCGAGAGCCTGCGGCCGCTGCCACTGGCTGTGGGCCGGCGGTCCAGGGACTTCCGATGACGGCGCGGCTCCGACTGGCACAGCCCTTGCATACAGTCACAGACTCAGTCACCATCAGTTACTTTCGCGGGTGGGGTGATTACCGAGAGTGGTGATGTCTGGTGGCTGTGACTCGTATGGACGACCGGCAGGCGGCAGCGGAAGCGAAGAGTCCTCTGCTGCGACAGCGGAACACCTGGCTGCGGCGGCTGGCCGGACTGTCGGCCGGGGGGCTCCTCCTCGGCCTGATCATCGGTCTGCTGCTGCCGCGCTAGGGCCGGGCCTGCCGGAGTGCCCCATCCTGCACGTGGACATGGACGCCTTCTTCGCCTCGGTGGCGGTGCGGGACACTCCCGGGCTGCGCGGGCGACCGGTGATCGTCGGGGGCGGTGACCGGGGTGTCGTGCTGTCCGCGACCTACGAGGCCCGAGCCTTCGGGGTACGCAGTGCCATGCCGATGGCGCAGGCGCGCCGGATGTGCCCGGCGGCGGTCGTCGTCCCCGCCGATCACGGGCGCTACCGCGAGGCCTCTAGCGCGATCATGGGCGTCTTCCGTGACCTGACCCCGCTCGTCGCCCCCATCTCCCTGGACGAGGCGTTTCTGGACGTCGCCGGGGCGCGGCGGCTGTTCGGCGGCCCGGTCGACATCGCGCGGGCGATCCGGGCGCGCATCGCCGCGGAGCAGGGGCTCACCTGTTCGATCGGGGTGGCGCCCTCGATGTTCGTCGCGAAGATCGCATCGACCCGCTGCAAGCCGGACGGACTGTCGGTGGTGCGTCCCGAGGAGGTGCTCGCCTTCCTGCACCCGCTGCCGACGGCGGCGCTGTGGGGGGTGGGGCCGCGCACCGAGGAGACGCTGACCCGGCTGGGGCTGCGCACCATCGGCGACATCGCACGGACCCCGGCGGACACGCTGCGGAGGGCGCTGGGAGCGGGTGCCGCGGATCATCTGATCGCGCTCGCGCACGGCCGTGACGACCGCCGGGTCGACCCGGACCGCACCGAGGTGTCGATCGGCGCGGAGGAGACCTTCCCGACGGATCTGGCCGAGCCCGAACCGCTGGCACGCGAGCTGCTCCGGCTCTGCACCCGGGTCGCCGGCCGGCTGCGCGGGCGTGGCGAGGTGGCGCGCAACATCTCGATCAAGGTCCGCTACGCCGACTTCACCACTGTCACCCGAGCGCGTACGCTGCGCGAGCCGACCGACGTCACCTGGCTGGTCTACCGTGCCGCCCGGGAGCTGTTCGACGAGCTGTGGGGCACCCAGCGGCCACGGGTACGGCTGGTGGGCGTGCGGGCGTCCGGCCTGTCCGCGGCCGCACGGGCCGGGCGTCAGCTGACCTTCGACGAACAACCGGCACGCTGGGCGGACGTGGACCGGGCTACCGACGGGGCACACCGGCGGTTCGGGGACGGATCCGTCCGGCCCGCATCACTGCTGGCATCTCCGTCCAAACGCCGAACGGTGATGATCGTCCGCCCATGATCGTAGGATGGGCCTGGCATGAACGCGGCCGGCCCGGGCAAGACGCCAGTACGCCGAATCGCTCTGGTCGGTAAGGGTTCGAACCTGCTTGGACACAGCATGACCAGTTGCCTACCGCCTCGGCCCCGCACATGCCTATTCTTTGGGTGTCAGGTTCCGTCCGGCGGGCCTGAAGGTCGTGGGAGGAGCGTCGATGCCGCTCTCGGAAAACGAGCAGCGCCTACTGGAGCAGATCGAGCGCGCTCTCGTCGAGGACGATCCGAAGTTCGCGAGCACGGTCCGTTCGACGAATCCCCGGACTTACCTGCTCCGGCGGGTTCGGCGCAGTGCGGGGGTGTTCGTCCTCGGTCTCGTCGTCCTCGTCGTCGGGGTTGTCCTCAACCAGGTGCCGCTGACGGTCGTCCTGGGGATCCTGGGGTTCGCGATGATGCTCTTCGCGGCTCTTCGGGGCGCTGCGGACCTGCGGCGGATGAGCGGGCGTGGGCCTGACACCGGGCGTCGTGCCCCGGGGGTGAGAGGCAGGCCCGGCGGCAGGCAGCGCCAGCCTCGCTCGTCCTCGTCGTTCATGGAGCGGGTCGAGGAGCGCTGGCGCCGGCGCTGGGAAGACGGCTCCTGAGCCGAGGCCGAGACCTGTGAGCCGAGACCTGGGCTGTGAGCCGGCTTCAGCCAGCCGGCGGTCCAGGTCCCGGGTCAGTCCAGGCTCCCGCCAGGTCGCCAGGACCTCTCGGCCCGGTCGCTAGGACGGCCCGGTCGCTAGGACCCCTCGCGGGGGCCGCTGCCGGTCGCCGCGAGGACCGGTCTGTCGTCGTGGCCTGGCGTGATCCGTCGCAGCACGGACGGCGGGGCCACGGTCGCCATCGCCCGCCGCCCACGCGGCGTGACGGACCACAGCACCCTGCGCGCCAGCGCCAGATCGGTCAGCAGAGCAGGGTCGAACGCGATCGTCCCCGGTGGGGCGTAGCGAGCCCGTTCCTGGGCTGTGGCCAGCCGTATCAGCGCGTCCCGCGCCGCGAGGACCTCCGGCGATCCGGCCTCGGGCCCGGCCTCCAGGAACGAGATCAGGCGTTG
Source organism: Parafrankia irregularis (assembly GCF_001536285.1). Classification (NCBI taxonomy): domain Bacteria; kingdom Bacillati; phylum Actinomycetota; class Actinomycetes; order Frankiales; family Frankiaceae; genus Parafrankia; species Parafrankia irregularis. The sequence continues at coordinate 9,664 of NZ_FAOZ01000028.1, forward strand.
CGCGCCGGATCGTGGTGAGTCGCTGCTTCGCAGCCGGATCCCGAGGTCGGCGGCGATGTCGACAAGCTCGGCCCAGACGGCGTGGACCCGAGCGACCAGCGCCGCGTCCGTCGGAGCCCCCGAGCCCGCATGGCCGTGTGGGCTCGGGGCCATGCGGCGCCGTCGCAGCACGAGCCGGGTCAGCGCCGGCACGCTGAGCAGCCCCAGAACGCCGAGCCCCAGCCCGACCCAGGGCAGCCACGGGGGCGGGAACGAATGCGTCCGGGCACCCCTGGCGGCCGACCCCACCGGTTGCTCCGGCTCCTCATCGAGGGCGCCTGGGTCCGCGGGAACGGGCGTCACGACCGGGGTGGGCTCGACCCCGACCGCGTCGTCCGCCTCGGGAGTGGACGACGCTCCCGCGTCGTCGGCCGGGTCGGTGGACGGTGCGTAGTCCGGTGCGGGGGTGCTCCCGTCGGTGCGGCGGGTTGGCTCGAAGGGGATCCAGCCCAGCGTCGGGAACCAGACTTCGGGCCAGGCGTGTGCCTGCTTGTTGGTAATCAGCCAGCTGCCGTCGGACTGCTGCGTTCCATGCGTGAAACCGATGGCGACCCGGGACGGCAGGCCGAGCAGCCGTACCAGTACGGCCATGGCGGAGGCGAACTGCTCGCAGTACCCACGCCGGCTGGAGAACAGGAAGTCGGCGAGGGCGCCGTCCTGAGCCGTGGGCGCCCCGGTCAGGTCGTAGGTGAAGTCCGGGCCACGCAGATAGTTCTGGATGGCGACGACCTTCGCGTAGTCGGTGTCGGTGCGGGCGGTGACCCGGTCGAGCAGCGTCGGCAGCCGGGGATCGAGGCCGGCGGGCAGGGCGGTCACGACGTCCATGGAGTCGGGCACGGCACCGGTGGCGGCCCTGATCTGCTCGGAGGTCGGATCGGGAACCTCGGCCTGCACGGTGTAGCGCAGCCCGGCGGTGGAGGTGCGGGTGGAGAACACCGTGCCGGTCGGCTCGGCGAGGCGCCAGTCGCCGACCAGGCCGTCGAAGCGGGTGGGGATACCCGGGACGGGGAGGTACCTTTCGGTCATCTCCTTACTTACCGTCACGGTCGCTTCGGTCGGAACGGTACGGACGTCCGCCTCGGGTCCCGGCAGGCCCGCGCTGACCCGGGCATCCTTGGTCGCGTTCAGCGTCCGGAGCGTGAAGCGCTGGCCGTCGAAGTTCTCCAGCGCGGTGAGCCGCAGGTAGTTGGGGGTGGCGGTGGACACCCGCAGCAGCGGGACCTCGCGTTCGTTGTGGATCTGCTGGGACAGCGAGACGATGGGCTGGATGACGCTGGCCGAGCTGCGGCCTTCGCTGGCCCCGATCGCGCTGCCTCTGTTGACCACTCCCCGCCCGTCCAGAGACGGCAGCACCAGCGGCACGAGCGCCGCGATCACCAGGCAGCCCGCGGCGATCTGTGCCCCGAGCCCGCCCAGACCGTTGCTGATCATTCTGGGGGAGCGGTCCCCCGTCAGGCGGCCCCACCTGGTCACCATGCGGTTGCCGTCCAGCAGCATCAGCGCGACGAAACCGATCGCGCCCAGCACGAAGGGCAGGGTGCCCACGCCGGCGGGGAGGATGGCGGCCGGGACGAGGAAGAGCGCGAGCAGCGGGATACCCGCCAGCGCCGGCCGGTCGACGACGACGACGACGAGCAGATCGACGGCCATGACGACCACGTAGGTGGCGACGAGGACCAGGACGACCAGGCCCGGTTGCTCCGGCACCGGTACCGCGAGCTGCCGGATCTCGTCCCTGATCGGCGTGGCCAGGTCGAACAGGGCCGACGTCGAGGCAGGTGTGGGGATCACGCCGAGCAACGCGGCCTCGTGGGCGCCCACCGCGGTGACGGACATGCACAGGCCGACGAGGCTCAGGCAGAAGCCGGTGAGTGCGGGGTGCCGGATCGACCTGCCGACATGCCGGCCCAGGACGGCCGTGCCCACCCCCACCACTGTCGCGATCAGGACAGTCCGGAACCACCAGATGGTGCCGGCGAACAGCGGTGCCATGGCGGTGCTGGCGAGCAGACAGGCCGCGCCGCCGAAAACGGAGGCGATCGGCCGCGGGGTCACCATCCGCGGCCCGCCGAAGTGGCCGGTCCGCCGGTGGTGGCCGCGGTCGGGGAGGGCTCATACGGCGAGCCGGGTCGGTAGAGCGGCCCGGTGGGTGCCGGGGCCGGGGTGGGCGTCACCCCCGGTGCCGTTCCGGGTGCCGGACTCGGGCCTGATGCCGAGCCCGGCACGGGAGTCCGCGCCCCGGCCCCGGTCGGCCGCGAGCCTGGCCGCGGCGTGTTGTTGCCGCCGACGCCGCCGACACCGGCTGCGCCAGGCGCAGCACCAGCACCAGCACCAGCGCCGAAACCGCCGATGCGCGAGTGCGTTCGTCCGCCGCCCGCCCCAGGACGGAAGATCCGCGGCCAGGTGTCCGCCAGCCGTGTCGTGCGGTCCGCGACCAGCACGGTCCACCCGTGCCTGGTCAGGATGTGCCGGGACATCTCGACGGTGTTGGCGGCGGTCGATTCCTCGGCGCTCCACTGGGCGATGTCGGTCAGCACGGCGATCGCCGGTGCCTTCCGTGGCCGGGCACCGGCGATCAGGGTGGCAGTGGCCTGGTCGACCCGTCCGAGCACGACGACCACCATGCCGGAGTGCTCCGCGGACCGCAGGCGCGCCAGCGCCGGGTTCAGCAGGGCGGACGGGCTCGGCTCGATGACCGCGAGCTGGTCGAGCAGCGCGCCGACGGCGTTGCCGGGGCCGGTGGCGGCCACCCGGCTGCCGGTGAGCAGTCGCACCCCGTAGCCGCTGCGGGCGAGGTTGACCGCGATCGAGCCCGCCGCGCTGACCGCCCACGAGAACGGGCCGTCGGGATGGTCCGCGGGCCAGGAGTCGGCCCGGGTGTCGAGCAGCACGGTGGCCGCGCCGGTGAGCGGCCGCTCGCTTCTGCGCACCGTCAGCTCACCGAGCCGGGCCGTGGTCTTCCAGTGGACCTTGCGTAGGTCGTCTCCGGATCGGTAGGGCCGGGTCGTCGATTCGTCGTCACCCGCCCGAGCGGAGGAACGGCGCACCGCGTTGTTGAGCGTCGACAGCCCGACGGAGGGCACCAGCGGCATGCGTTCGAGCGCGGGCGCGACCGTGAGGCTGTCCTTGCCGCGGAAGCTGCGTTCCAGCTCGCACAGGCCGAACGGATCGGTCAGCCGGATGGTCAGCGGCCCGACCTGGTACCGGCCGCGGGTCTGGGCCCGCATGGAGTACGACAGGTCACGCGAGCCGCCCGGCTCGATGCGGTCCACCACGAAACGTGCCCGGTGGCCGAGATGGGACGTCACGTCCTCGACGAGCAGGACGGACGAGCGCAGCCGGGAGACGTTGTCCAGCCGGATCCGCACCGCGACGGTATCCCCGGCGGTCACGCGGGGTGGGTCGAGCCGGCGCGTGCAGGCCAGGCGGTAGCGAGTCCGGGCGACGAACGCGGCTGCGACCAGGGGGAACATCAGCAGCAGGAGGGCGACGGCGAGCAGGTCCTGCTCGCCGATGATCGCGGCCGCGGCGATGCACGCTCCACCGGCGGCGAGGAACGAGCAGCCGCGTACCGTCAGCCCGCGCAGTGCGGCGATGTAGTCGTGCACGTGTCTCTAGCGACCGCGCCGCGGCGGCCGCGGTTGCGCCTGCCGGGCGACCGGGATCCGGGCGATCAGGTCGGTGACGATCCGCGCCGCGATGTCGTTCGTCGGCTCACCGGAGAGCGTGATCTCCGGGTGCAGCAGGAGGCGGTGCGCGAGCACGGCACTGGCCAGTGCCTGGACGTCGTCGGGGAGCACGTAGCCACGCCGGTCGATGGCCGCGTGTGCCCGCGCGGTGCGGATGAGGTGCAGGGCCGCCCGCGGCGACGCCCCCAGCGTGATCTCGGGATGTCGCCGGGTGGCGCCGACCAGGTCGACGATGTACTGCCGGACCTCGTCCGAGACGTGCACGGAGCGGACCAGGCCGGCGAGCTTGGCCACCTCGGCCGCGTTGGTCACGGGGACGACACCCGTCAGCGGATCGTTCTGCCCGTGGTTGTCGAGCATCGCCAGCTCGGCGGCGGGGGAGGGGTAGCCCATCGAGACCCGGGCGGTGAACCGGTCGCGCTGAGCCTCCGGCAGCGCCCGGGTGCCGTCCATCTCGATCGGGTTCTGGGTGGCGATGACCATGAAGGGCGGCTCGAGGCGGTAGGTGACACCGTCCACGGTCACCTGGTGCTCCTCCATGCATTCCAGGAGCGCCGACTGTGCCTTCGGTTCCGCACGGTTGATCTCGTCGCCGACCACGATGTTCGCGAAGACCGGACCGGGCCGGAACTCGAAGTCGCGGGTTCCCTGGTTGTAGACGCTCACCCCGGTCACGTCGCTGGGCAGCAGGTCCGGGGTGAACTGGATCCGGCGGACCCGGGCGTCGATGGAGCGGGCGAGTGCCTTGGCCAGCATGGTCTTGCCGACACCGGGCACGTCCTCGATCAGCAGGTGGCCCTCGGCGAACAGGACGACCAACGCGGTGCGGATCACATCTGACTTGCCGTCGATGACGGTCTCCGCCGAGCGGCGCACCCGGTCGGCGACCTCGGACAAGTGATCTATGTCGGCCGCGGGGTCATGCCAACGCAGAACTCCCGGCTCCGTCACCACGGTGTCGGCCTCCCTTGGATCTCGTGTCCTGGCCGCTGCCACCGTTACGGGAATGTTGTCCCGTGGCGTCCCGGTCGTCTCACGGGTCCCCCCGCTACACCACCCGGACATGACCGCGACGTGTCCTGCTCCCCTCTGAGTGTGACATCCGTTCGGGGGTGCCCGGGGCGACTGGTCGTCGTTGGTCCTTGCTGGGCCGGCAGTGGGTGATGGAGCGCGGTCTCGGCTCGCACCGTGATGCGCATTCGTAACATTTGCCGATTGCGCTCTGTGATCAAACAATCGCCAATTCAGCCGCTTTATACCACCTTCGTAGTGGCGAACAACCGCTGCTCCCGTCCGGAGTGGGGGAGGTGGGGTGTAGCGGGGTGTCATGGGGGTGTGAGGTGGGGGGGAGTGGAGTAGAGTGGCGCGCAGTGGGGGAGGGGAGCTTGCGGCGCGGGTAGCCGTCGTCTGGTGAACAGCTGCCGGCGGGTGAACCAACCGTCGTCTCTGGTGGCCAGGGCGCGTCTCGGTCGGAGCCAGGCGGGGAGGTGCCGGTGTTTCTCGGCAGCCACACGCCGCGGCTGGACGACAAAGGGCGACTGACGCTGCCGGCGAAGTTCCGGGAAGAGCTGGAAGGGGGGCTAGTGATCACAAAGGGGCAAGAGCGTTGTCTCTACGTGTTCCCTCTGGCGGAGTTCGCCCGGATCAGTGAGTCCCTTCGTACGGCTCCGGTCACGGCAAAGGCGCTTCGTGACTACAGTCGTGTGTTCTTCTCCTCGGCGGCGGACGACGTTCCCGACCGGCAGGGGCGGATCACTATTCCCCCTGCGCTACGCACTTATGCCGGGTTGTCCCGCGAGTGTGTGGTGAACGGCGCCAACACCAGGGTCGAGATCTGGGACTCCACCCGATGGGAGACCTATCTGGCGGACCAGGAGGAGACCTTCGCCGAGCTGTCGGAGGAGGTTCTGCCCGGAGTCATCTGAGTTTTCGCAGGCACGATGTGACCATCGGTCGTCTGTCGAGGTCTCCCCCCGCTCCCACCGGCCGCCACTTCCCCGGCGTCCGGCGAACGAGCGGGGCGGGACCTGGGTGTACGACCCCATCGGCCGTTCCCTCGCAGAGCCGTTTCCGTCGTCGGCGCGGACTCGCGGCATCCCTGACCCGTGCACCGTGAGATGGAAGAGGACCACAGCGCGCCGGCGGCGGCGCGCCCGGCGTCACCTGAACCGGCGTGACCGTCCGGGGGATGTTCCAGTTTTCGACAAGGGCCGAGGGGTTGGCAGTGGACGTCACGCACACGCCGGTGCTGACCGAGCGCGTCGTCGAGCTGCTCACTCCCGCCATGCAGGGGCCCGGGGCGATCGTGGTGGACACGACTGTGGGGCTGGGTGGGCATTCCCTGGCCCTGCTTGAGGCATTTCCGCGGGCCCGGCTCATCGGGCTTGACCGCGATCCGCGCGCCCTCGCCTACAGCCGCCACCGGCTGGCCGACCTCGGTACCCGGGTGGATCTGGTGCACACGGTCTACGACCAGCTGCCGGACGCCCTTTCCGGGCTGGGTGTCCCCGAGGTGAACGGGATTCTGTTCGACCTCGGTGTCTCCTCCATGCAGCTCGACATGGATGAACGCGGATTCGCGTACTCCCGGGACGCGCCGCTGGACATGCGGATGGACCAGGAGCGCGGGCCGACCGCGGCCGACGTGCTTAACACCTACGATGTCGACTCCCTTACCCGCATCCTGCGGAACTACGGCGAGGAGCGCTTCGCCCGCCGGATCGCGCAGGCGGTGGTGAGCGCGCGGCAGACGGCCCCGTTCACCACATCCGCGCGGCTGGTGGACCTCATCCGCGATGCCATTCCGGCGGCGGCCCGGCGCACCGGCGGGAATCCCGCGAAGCGAACCTTCCAGGCATTGCGTATTGAGGTGAACACCGAACTGGATGTGCTCGAGCGGGCGCTGCCGGCCGCATTCGACGCGCTGGCGGTGGGCGGCCGGCTGGTGGTGCTCTCGTACCACTCCCTGGAGGACCGGCTGGTGAAACGCGCGCTCGGGCCGCGGGCGGTTCCAGCCGTACCGCCGGATATGCCGGTGATTCCCGACGACGCCCGCCCAACGCTGCGCTGGCTGACCCGTGGCGCCGAGCCGGCGTCCGACCAGGAGATCGAGCGGAACGCGCGGGCCGGATCCGTCCGCCTGCGTGCCGCGGAACGCGTGGCGGCCGAGCCGGGCCGTGCAAAGAACCCGACCGGAGGTGTCCGATGACCGCTCCCGCGCACCCGCTGCCCCGTGGTGGTCGCGCCCGTCCGGCTCGTCGCGCGTCCGGTTCCGCGGGCCACGGGACGGACCCGGCCGGGCCTGAGTTCCGCCGCGCCGACTACGTCTATGACAGCACCGCATACGACCGGGCCGACTACGACGAGGGCGCATACGACAGCAGCGCGTATGCCGATGCCGCATACGGCCGGGCCGGTCAGGCCACCGTGACGCACGACCAGTCCGTCGAGTCCGTCGAATCCGTCGAATCCGGCGAGGCGAACGGCCAGGTCACCGGGTCGTACGACGAGGCCACCGGGCAGCGCGGCCGTGGCGGTGTGATCCCGCAGCGGGACGGCTCGGCGTCCGGGCCGGTCAGGCGCGATCGGAGCACCGGCTCCGGCCGGGCCCGCTCGCGCGGCCAGAACCACGAAGGTGCCGGCGTCGACATCGCCGGCTACGCCGACATGGAAGACCAGACGATGGACGGAACCGGAACGCGTCCCGCGGCGACGAGGGCCGCTCGCGCGGGCACGGCGGCCCCGCGTGCCCGCGGCGGCGCACGATCGGGCGCGGCGGGCAGCGGCACAGTGCGGTCGGGTGCCGGCCGGTCCTCCGTAGCCCGGGGAGCCGGGGCCGCCCGCACGACTACGAGCCGATCGGCCGCGGCAGCCTCCCGATCCGCCACGGCCGCGAACAGGTCCGGCGCGGGCACGGCCCGTGCGGCCGCCACGACGGCGGCGACCCGTTCAGGTACAGCGTCGAGCCGTTCCGGATCGGCCGCAGCCAGCTCTGGTGCGGCGGCGAGCCGTTCCGGTGCGACTGCGCGGGCTGGTGCGGCGCGGTCGGGATCCGGCCGGTTGGCCGCGTCGATGGTGGGCGGTGCCGCGAGCGCGCCGGCGCTCGGCTCGCCGCTGCTGCGCCCGGACTGGCCACGGCTGTCGTCCTGGCGTCTCCCAGGGCGGTCGAACGCACCGCGCGGTCCCTTCGTGGCTCTTCTGCTCGTCCTGATGGGGGCGGGCCTGCTGTCCCTGCTCCTACTCAACATCGCGCTCATGGAGCACGCGTTCCATGCGGACGAGCTCGAGCAGAAGGCCGCCACGCTCGCCCGTCAGGAGCAGGAGCTGTCGGTCCAGCTCGACGAGCAGTCGGACCCGGGCCAGCTCGCCGCACGGGCCACCCAGCTCGGGATGGTCGCCGGCGAAGTGCCCGTGTTCCTGCCGCGCGACGCACCGCTGCCGCCGGGCGCACGCGTGCTCACTCGCGAGGCGGGCAGCGGGATGCTGCTCGTGGTGGTCCCGTCGGCGGCGGCCAACGGAACGGCCGCGACCGGATCCGCCGCGACCGCAACGACCGCGACTGGAACCGGCGCCGGTCAGGACGCGACCGGCACCGCCGGGACAACCGCATCCGCGGGAGCCGGTACGCCCTCGGGGACAGGTGGCGCCGTTGGGACCGACACGGCAGCGCAGGGCCAGGGCCAGGCTCAGGCGCAGGGATCGGCTTCGGCGGCCGGCCAGGCCACGAGCGGCGGCGGGACGGCGGCGGGTGGCGAGCCCGCGGCCGGTGCCCGAGCCGGTGGAGAGGCGGTAGCCGGTCAGTGAGCTCGACGGGTCGCGGGCCGGCATCCGGCCGTGGACGTTCCCGGCTGCGTCTCGTCACCAGCTCGCCAGCGGAGCCGAGCTCGGGCAGCGACGACCTGCTCGACCCGGCGGTGCGCCGGTTCTCCGGCCGTGATCCGGAGCAGGAGCGCCCGCGGGTGCCTCCCGCGCGCCGGGTGCCCCCGCGCGGTGCCCCCGCCCGCCGCCCGCCGGTCCGTCGAGATCCTGAGCCGGTCGAGGACGACTGGTTCGACGACTACACCGATGCCGAGGTCGACGGCGTCGAGACGACCACCGGCCCGCGGGCGACGCCTGGATCCGTGCCCGCGCGTGGCGGCCGGCGGACCTCGGCCGGTGGCACCTCGGCCGGTGGCACGTCGGCTCGCGGCCGCTCGGCTGACCGTGGCCGTTCGGTGGAGCGCGCAGGGTCCTCGGCCCGGGGTGCGTCCTCGGCGAGGAGTGGGGCGTCAGGGGCGGGCCGTCAGCCGCCGCGTTCCACCGCCCGCGGTACCGCGGGGGCTACCAGGACCAGGCCCGTCCGGGGCACGCCTGTTCGCGGGGCGGCCCGGAGCCGGTCCGGGCCAGCCGGGCGGCGTCCGCCGGCACGGCGAGGGCTGGACGGCTCCGCCACGCGTGCCCCACGACCGTTCGTGCTCGCGAGCCCGCGGCGACGGATCCGGGCGTCCGTCGTCCTGATGGTCGCCGTGCTGGTCGTGATCGCCGGCCGGCTCGCGCAGCTGCAGGGCTTCGGGTCGTCGGCCTACGCGGAGGCGGCGCACCAGCAGGTCCTGCGCAAGTCGGTGCTGCCCGCCGACCGTGGAATGATCACCGATCGGCATGGTTACCCGCTGGCACGGGACATCGAGCAGCGCGCCGTCTACGCGGACCCGTTCGTGATGTCCGAGGCCGAGATCCTCACGGCCGCGCGCAAGCTCGCGCCTGTGATCGGCAGATCCGAGAACGAGCTGCGGAAGCTGATGACGACGAACCGCAAGGCACGGTTCGTCTACCTCGGCCGGGGGTTCGAACGGTCGGTCGGCGACGAGGTCACCGGGCTGGGCCTGAGCGGCATCGGCGTCCTGGACGAGCGGGGGCGCAGCTATCCCGCGGGGACCCTCGGCGCGAACTTCGTCGGTTTCACCAGCCGCGGTGACAACGACGTCCTCGACGGCCGCGCCGGGCTGGAGCTGGCCTACGACGACGTGCTGCACGGCACGAACGGCCGCCGCCAGATCGAGGCGGACCCGTCCGGACGCGAGATCCCGTCCGCGCAGAGCATGGAGAAGGAGCCGGTCGACGGATCGACGCTGCGCCTCACCATCGAGAAGGACATCCAGTGGGAGGCGCAGCGAGCGATCGCGGAGGTGGTGCGGAACTCCGAGGCCGACGGCGGGACCATCGTGGTGATGCAGCCGAAGACGGGGGACCTGCTGGCCCTGGCCGACGCTCCCCAGTACGACCCGAACAACATCACCGAACGGGACCAGGACGCGATCGGGAACCGCTCCACCGGCCAGGCCTTCGAACCGGGCAGTGTCAACAAGGTCATCACGATGGCCGCGGCGCTCGACCGCAGCCTGATCGACGCGACGACACCGATCACCGTTCCGTCGTCCATCGAACGGGGTGGGGTCAGGATCAACGACTCCGAGCCGCACGGGACGGAGCACCTCACCGCGGCCGGTGTGCTCGCGCGGTCGAGCAACATCGGGACCGTGCAGATCGCCGAACGGGTGGGCAGCGCCAACCTGGAGGAGATGATGCGCGCGTTCGGTCTCGGCGAGAAGACCGAGCTCGACTTCCCGGGTGAGACGGCGGGCATCCTGCCGGCGGCGTCGGACTGGTCGGGCAGCCAGGCGGCGACCATCGCCTACGGCCAGGGCATGTCGGCGACCGCGATCCAGATGGCGTCGGTCTACGCGACCGTGGCGAACGGCGGCCTGCGGGTCGCGCCGCGGCTGGTGGACGCCGTCATCGGCCCGGACGGGGTCGCGCAGGAGACAGCACGGGAGCCCGAACGCCGGGTGATCTCGACCGAGACGGCGACCACCCTCACCCGCATGCTCGAGGAGGTGGCGACGAACCAGGGCACCGCCCCGGCCGCCGAGGTCACCGGCTACCGGGTGGCCGGCAAGACCGGTACCGCCAAGCGGTACGACGCGGCCAGCGGGGGCTACAAGGGCTACATCTCGTCGTTCATCGGCTTCGCCCCGGCGGACGATCCGCAGATCGTCGTCGAGGTCGTGCTCGACAACCCGCAGAACGGGGCCTACTACGGCGGCGAGGTCGCCGCGCCCGTCTTCTCCAAGGTGATGAGTTTCGCGCTCACGACCCTGGGGGTGCCGCCGCCGGGGACCAAGCCGGAGTCGCTGGTCCTCGATCTGGACCGCTAGCGCCGTGCCGGCCTGCGACCGTCCCGCCGAGCCGCGCACGCCCTCCGTGTCCGGAGCGTCCGGGGTGGCGCACCCTGTTCTGGCTGGCGGTTCGCCGGTGAGCTGCCCGAAGACGGCCGGGTCGTCCCGGTGGACCACCGGCGTCCACGACGCCCGTGCGGATCCTCTGACTCCCCGCCCACTAAGGTCGTGTCCGTGACCTCCCCGGCACTACGTCCGGCAGCGCCGTCACCGCGGTCGCTGGCCGCTCTGCCTGGCGTCCTGCACCCCGTCGCCGTCGCGTTCGAGCCCTCCGGTGAGCCCGGCCCCTCCGGTGAGCCCGGCCCCGGCGTGCGCCTCGATGACGTCCGCGTCACCGGCGTCACCCATGACTCGCGTGCGGTGATCCCCGGCGATCTGTACGCGGCCCTGCCCGGCGCGAACGTGCACGGCGCCGACTTCGCCGTCGGTGCCGTCGCCGCGGGGGCGGTCGCGGTGCTCACCGATGCGTCCGGTGCCGCCCGGCTGGCCGGCCGGGTCGGGGTCCCCGTGCTGGTGACCGACGACCCGCGCCGCGACCTGGCCCCGGCGGCCGCCTGGGTGTACGGCCAGCCGACCCAGGCGCTGACGCTGCTCGGTGTCACCGGAACCAACGGCAAGACCACGACCGCGTTCCTGCTGGACGCCGGCCTGCGGGCCGCCGGTCACACCACCGGACTGATCGGCACGGTGCAGACCCGCATCGGCGGCACGGTCGTCCCGTCGGTGCGGACCACGCCCGAGTCCAGCGACCTGCAGGCCCTGTTCGCGACGATGGTCGAGCGCGGGGTCACCGCGGCGGTGATGGAGGTCTCCAGCCACGCCCTGGCCCAGCACCGGGTCGACGCGCTGCGGTTCACCGGCGCCGCCTTCACGAACCTCAGCCAGGACCACCTGGACTTCCATCCGACGATGGAGGACTACTTCGCCGCCAAGGCGACGCTGTTCGAGGCCGGGCGCAGCAAGGCCGCGGTGATCTGCGTCGACGACGACTGGGGCCGCCGCCTCGCGCGGCAGCGCCCGGACGCGCGCACCTACTCCGTCACCGGTGCCGACGCCGACTGGTGGCCGGAGGATGTCGTCGCCGGCCCGGCCGGCACGGTGTGCCGCGCGCTCGGCCCGGACGGGGCCAAGGCGGACCTTTCGGTAGCGCTGCCCGGCCGGTTCAACCTGGCGAACGCCCTTGGCGCGCTGGCCCTGCTGGCCGCGGCCGGAGTCCCGCTGGAGGCGGCGGCGGAGGGGATCTCCTCGCTGACCGGCGTTCCGGGCCGGATGGAGCGGGTCGACGGGGGCCAGCCGTTCCTCGCCGTCGTCGACTTCGCGCACACCCCGGACGCCGTGGTCACCCTGCTCGAGGCGGTCCGCCCGCTGGTGACCGGGCGGGTGATCGTCGTGCTGGGCTGCGGTGGTGACCGGGACCGCGCGAAACGGCCGCTGATGGGCGCCGCCGCCGCCCGGCTCGCGGACCTCGCCGTGTTCACCAACGACAACCCCCGGTCGGAGGACCCGGCCGTGATCCTCGACCAGGTCGTCGCCGGCGCCCGTGAGGTGGCCGGCATGGGCCGGTTCGTCGTCGAGCCCGACCGGGCGGCGGCGATCGCGCTGGCGGTCGCCGCGGCCGGGCCGGCCGACGCCGTGGTGGTCGCGGGCAAGGGGCACGAGACCGGGCAGAACGTCGCCGGCGTGATCACCCCGTTCGACGACCGTGAGGTGCTGGCCGCGGCGCTGCGGGCCGCGCGGTGATCGCGCTGAGCCTCGCCGAGGTGGCGGCGGCGACCAGGGGCCGGCTCGCCGACTGCGCGGGCGTGGACCCGGCGGCCCTGGTCACCTCGGTGGTGATCGACTCCCGGCAGGTCGCCCCGGGCTCGCTGTTCGTGGCGTTGCCCGGGGAGCGGGTCGACGGGCACGACTTCGCGGCCGCGGCCGTCGGGTCCGGTGCGCTGGCGGTGCTGGCGGCGCGGCCGGTGGGCGTGCCGGCGGTCATCGTCACCGATCCGGCGGTGGGCCTGGCGGCGCTGGCCGCGAGCGTCCGTGACCGCTACACGGCCACGGTGATCGGCGTGACGGGTTCGGCGGGCAAGACCACCACGAAGGACCTGCTGGCCGACCTGCTCGGCGGGCCGGACGGCGACAGCGCGGCCGATGGCTCCGGCGGGCCCGGCGGGCTGGGTGCCACGGTCGCCGCGGTGGGATCGTTCAACAACGAGATCGGCCTGCCGCTGACCATGCTCCGCGCGGAGCCGGAGACGCGCTTCGTGGTGCTGGAGATGGGCGCTCGCGGCATCGGGCACATCGCCACGCTGTGCGCGCTGGCCCGTCCGCAGGTGGGGCTCGTGCTCAACGTCGGGTCGGCCCACGTCGGTGAGTACGCCGACGGCCGCCGCGGTATCGCCGTCGCGAAGGGCGAGCTGGCCGAGGCGGCCAGCGAGCTGGTCGTGCTCAACGCGGACGACCCGCTGGTGGCGCCGATGGCGGCCCGGGTGCAGGCATCGGCGAAGGTCATGCTGTTCGGTACCGGCGCCGGGGCGGACGTCCGCGCCGAGCGGATCGAGGTGGACGCCGCCGGGCGGGCCGCGTTCGACCTGCTGGCCTCGGGTGAGCGCCACCGGCTGCGGCTGGGGCTGATCGGGGCACACCAGGTCGCCAACGCGCTGGCCGCCGCTGCCGCGGCGATCGGGCTGGGTCTCGCACCGGCCGACGCCGCGGCGGCGCTGGAACGGGCCCGGCCGCGCAGCCGGTGGCGGATGGAGGTCACCACCACCCCCGGCGGTGTCGTGGTGCTCAACGACGCCTACAACGCGAACCCGGAGTCGATGCGTGCCGCGCTGGCGGCGCTGCTGGACATCCGGGGCGACGGGCGGGCGTGGGCGGTGCTCGGGCCGATGGGTGAGCTCGGCGCCGGCGCGGCCGAGGCCCATCGCGACCTCGGCCGGCTCGTCGCGAGTCTCGGCGTGCCGCGGCTGGTCGCGGTCGGGCCGGGCGCTCTCGGGGTGCACGAGGCCGCCCGGGAGGACGTCGGCTGGGCGGGCGAGTCGACCTGGGTGCCCGGTGTCGACGAGGCCGTGGCCTTCCTGGGAGGGCAGGTCCGTCCCGGCGATGTGGTGCTGGTGAAGGCGAGCCGGTCGTTTGGGCTCGAAGCAGTGGCGGCGGGGCTGGCAGCGGGGCCTGTCACGGGCAGCGGTGCCGGTCAGGAAGATCGAAAGGACGGCGTCGCGGGCGCCGCGATCGAGGGGACCGAGTACACGTGGAATACGGTGGGGCACTCCGGCGAACCTGGCACGCGCGGGTGACATTCGCGTGAGAGGCGTTCTCGTCGCCGCGCTGGTCGCGCTGGTGGTCTCGCTGCTCGGCACCCCGTCGGTGATTCGTTTCTTCCGACGCCAGGGCTATGGGCAGGAGATCCGCGAGGACGGCCCGTCCAGCCACCTGACCAAGCGAGGCACGCCCACCATGGGCGGCACCGTCATCATCCTCGCCACACTGGTCGGCTATTTCGTCGCGCATCTGGTGGCCGGCATCGGCCTCACCGCGTCGGGCCTGCTGGTGCTGATGGTGATGACGGGCCTGGGCGTGGTCGGCTTCCTGGACGACTACATAAAGATCCGCAAGCAGCGCAGCCTGGGCCTCACGGCGCGGACCAAGTTCGCGGGCCAGGCGGCGGTCGCGCTGGCCTTCGGGCTGCTGGCCGTCCGGTTCAAGAACGACGCCGGCCTGCTGCCGGGCTCGACGTTCATCTCGGTGGTGCGTGACACCGGCTTCTCGGTCGGGCTGATCGGGTTCCCGCTGCTGGCCTGGATCATCATCGCCGCGACCTCGAACGCGGTGAACCTGACCGACGGCCTGGACGGGCTCGCGGCCGGCACCTCGGCGATGGTCTTCGGTGCCTATGTCGTCATCTCGTTCTGGCAGTTCGGCAACATCTGCGAGGCCGGTGCGCTCACCCAGGGCTGCTACTACGTGCGTGACCCGCTGGACGTCGCGCTGGTGGCCGCCGCGGCGATGGGTGCGTGTTTCGGCTTCCTGTGGTGGAACGCCAGCCCGGCCAAGATCTTCATGGGTGACACCGGTTCGCTGGCGCTCGGCGGGGCCTTCGCCAGCATCGCGATCGTCAGCCGCACCGAGCTGCTGCTGTTCGTGCTGGGCGGCCTGTTCGTGATCGAGACCCTGTCGGTGATGATTCAGGTGGCCTTCTTCAAGGCGACGAAAAAGCGGGTGTTCAACATGGCGCCCATTCACCATCACTTCGAGCTTGCCGAATGGCCCGAGACTACTGTGATCATCCGCTTCTGGATTGTTTCCGGCCTGGCGGTCGCGTTCGGGCTGGGGCTGTTCTACGCCGAGTTTCTCTCCCATGGGGGCGGTTGACCGTGGAAACGTAGCGCGCAAGCCCCGCCCTTCAGGGCGGGGTCAGCGCATCGGGGCTGGTCGCTGTTGCCCTTCGGCGTACTGCTGCGACAGCGCGATGGGGGCTGCTCCGGCGGACGCGGCGAAGTACGATGGCGACCGAAAACGGCCGCACATCGAGGCTCGGTTCACCCGGTCGGTGAACTCTGCTGAGCTCGGCCATCGTCGCGCCGAGGTCGACGCGGACACCAAGCATGATTCGTTCGCAGGCTTCGAGCATCGCCGGGTCGAGCACGCCACGCCGGTACTTCGTCACGAAGACCAAGCGAACGTGGAGCGCGGAGAGCACATGCCTACCACGTCGGTAGTCGTCGGACATCTCCATAGATCAAATAAGGTCGGCGGCATGCCGCTCGTGCGCTACCGCTATCGGGCCTACCAGTCGCCGGGGCAGGCGTTGGCGTTGGCGCGGGCGTTCGGTTGCGCCCGGGTGGTCTACAACGACTGCATCCGGCTCCGTGACGCGGCGCACGCGGCAGGGGAGAGGTTGTCGGACGCCGAGGTGCAGCGTCGGGTCGTCACGTTGGCGAAGCGGACACCCGAACGGGTGTGGCTTGGTGAGGTGTCGTCGGTCGTGCTGGTGCAGGCGTGCCAGGACGCGCGGCGGGCGTTCGGGAACTGGTTCGGCTCGCTGTCCGGGAGACGCAGGGGCCGCCGGGTGGGCCATCCTCGATTCCGGTCACGCAAGGACAACCGGCAGTCGATCCGCCTCACCCGTAACGGGTTCGGGGTCACTACCCGAGGGGTGCGGATCGCCAGGGTCGGGGAGGTCGCACTGGTCTGGTCTCGGGAGTTGCCGTCGGTCCCGTCGTCGGTCACCGTGATCCGGGAGGCCGACGGCCGGTACCACGTGTCGTTCGTGGTCAATGTCGTGGACGAGCCGTACCCGGTCGTGTCCGGCGATGTGGGGATCGATCTCGGGCTCGGCCGGTTGGCGACCTTGTCCACGGGTGAGGTCGTCGCGAACCCTCGGTATCTGCGGTCGAAGCAGCGGCGTCTTGCTCGTGCTCAGCGGGCGCTGGCCCGGAAGCGGAAGGGTTCCGCGAACCGTCGGAAGGCGGTGCGCCGGGTGGCGGTGCTGCACCGGAAGGTACGAGAAACCCGCCGGGACCACCATCACAAGCTTGCCGCTCGGCTCGTCCGCGACAACCAAGCGGTCTACGTCGAGGATCTGGCGGTGTCCGGGCTGGCCCGGTCGAGGTTGGCCCGGTCGGTTCACGACGCCGGGTGGGCGTCGCTGCTCGGGCTGATCGAGGAGAAGGCGGCCCGTCGGGGCCGCATCGTGGTGCGGGTGGGCCGGTTCTTCCCGTCGTCGCAGGTGTGTTCGGCGTGCGGGGTGAAGGACGGCCCGAAGCCGCTGGCGGTCCGGGAGTGGGTCTGCCCGGCCTGCGTTACGAAACATGATCGTGATCTGAACGCGGCTCGGAACATTCTGTTCGAGGGTCGTCGGATCGTCGCCGCCGGCCGGGCGGAGACGGAAAACGCCTGCGGAGCCGATGTGAGACCGGATCCTGTTCCGGCTGTTGGCGTCGAAGCAGGAACCCTTCGAGGTGCCGCGTGAGCGGCACGGTAGGAATCCCCGGCCTTCAGCTTCAGACCGGGGAGGACGTCAAGATGAGTAGGTCCGGATCGCGGCGCGACGGAGAGGCGGACATTGATTCCGGGGGGGTCGCGGGCGCGAGGAACGATCCGGACTTCACGCCGGGCACGACAACGACTGGCCCGACGATGACCGGCCAGGCTCGGACGGAAAGAACCGAGATCCTGGATGCGTCCGAGCTGGTCGGAAAGCCGGTTCTGGTGGTCGGGGTCGGTCTCTCCGGGGTCGCGGCGGCCGAGGCGCTGGCGGCCCGCGGGGCACGGGTGACGGCCGTCGACGCGGCCGACGGCCCCGGCCAGCACACGGCGGCCCACCGGCTGCGCCAGCACGGAGTCGAGGTCCGCCTCGGCGGGCTCCCGGCGGGCCACGGAGCGGCCACACTGGTCGTGACGTCGCCAGGCGTGCCACCCACGACGCCGCTGCTGCGGGCCGCGGCGGCCGCCGGTGTTCCGGTGTGGGGGGAGGTCGAGCTCGCCTGGCGCTGGCGCGGGCTGTCCCGCTGGCTCGCGATCACCGGAACCAACGGGAAGACCACGACGACCGAGATGCTCGGCGCGATGCTGCTCGCCGGTGGCCGGCGGGCCACCACGGCCGGCAACATCGGTACGCCGCTGGTGACGGCGGTCGACGCCCGCCCGCCCTACGACGTCCTCGCGGTCGAGCTGTCGAGCTTCCAGCTGCACTACACCCAGACCGTCGCGCCGCGCGCCGCCGCAGTGCTCAACGTGGCGCCGGACCACCTGGACTGGCACGGCGGGGCCGCGGGCCACGCGGCGGCCAAGGCACGGATCTGGGCGGCGCCGCAGACCGTGGCGGTGGGCAACGCGGACGATCCGGCCAGCCTGGAGCTGCTGGCGCGGGCACCCGGCCGGCGGATCACCTTCGGCCTGGACCCGAACGGAAGCCCGCGGCCCGATCTCACCGTGGTCGGCGGCTATCTGGTCGACCGTGCCTTCTCCGGCGGCCGGCTGATCGCGGTCGCCGACCTCGGCGCGGCCGGCCACTCACCGGGGCGCGGCTCGGGTGCCTCCGGTCGGGTGGCAGCCGGCCGGGGCGCGAGTGTCGACCAGGCCGTGCGGGCCGAGCCGGGCGGGCTGGCCGCCAGCCCGCTGCCCACCGTCGGCGCCGACCTCGGGCCTCACAACATCGCCAACGCGCTCGCCGCGGCGGCGCTCGCCCGGGCGGACGGCGTGGACCCGGCCGCCATCGGCGCCGCGCTCGCGATGTTCCGCCCCGGAGCCCACCGCAACGCCACCGTCGGGCTCCTGCGCGGTGTCCGCTATGTCGATGACAGCAAGGCCACCAACCCGCACGCGGCTGCGTCGTCGCTGCGCGCGTACCCGTCGGTGGTATGGATCGCGGGCGGCCTCAACAAGGGCCTGGAATTCGACGATCTCGTGGTCACAGCCCGGCCTACCCTGCGCGCGGTGGTGCTGATGGGCCGGTGCGCCGACGAGATCGCGGCGGCTCTCGCCCGACACGCCCCCGATGTCCCCGTGGAACGCGCCGGCGGCATGGACGATGCGGTGGAGGCCGCCATGAAGCTCGCGGCACCGGGCGACACGGTGCTGCTCGCCCCCGCGGTGGCCTCGATGGACATGTTCCGTGACTACGCGGAGCGCGGTGACCTGTTCACCGCGGCCGTGCGGGCACGGGAAGGCTGAACGCGTCGGCGCGACCGTCCCCACCGGTGCGTCGGGGAGGGGGAGTGTGAGCGAGCGCATGACCGGCGCGCGTACCACGCGGGCAGGGGGCCCCGGGCGCGCCACCGGCACCGTGTCCGGTTCCGCCGGGTCGTCCGGGGGGTCCAGAGCGGCCTCCAGGGCGTCCGGGCCCGCCACGGCCGCCACCATCGCCGCGTCGGGTCCCGGGCAACCCGGTCGCGGTGATCCGCCGACGCCGGACGAGGCCGGTGAGTCCTGGGCGGACGACCCGCGCACGCCGATTCTCGACCGCCCGATGGCGTCGTACTACCTGCTGCTTTCCTCCGCCGGGCTGCTGTTGCTGCTGGGCCTGGTCATGGTGCTCTCCGCGTCCAGCGTGCGGTCCCGTCAGGACTTCGGTTCGTCCTACACGCTGTTCCTGCGCCAGGCGACCTGGGCCGGCATCGGGATCCCGCTGCTGGTGATCGCCAGTCGCCTGCCGGTGCGGGTCTTCCGCGCGGCCGCCTACCCGCTGCTCGGCATCACGGTGGTGCTGCTGATGGCGGTGCTCGTGCCCGGGATCGGGCATGTCGAGAACGGGTCCAGGCAGTGGATCCCGGTCGGTCCGTACACCCTGCAGCCCAGCGAGTTCGCGAAGATCGCGCTGTTGCTGTGGTGCTCGGACGTCCTCGTCCGCAAGCACCGCCTGCTGGTCGACTGGAAGCATCTGATCATCCCGGTGGTTCCCGGCTTCCTGTTCGTCGACCTGCTGCTGATGCTGGAGCCCGATCTCGGGGGCTCCATCTGCGTCACCGTCGTGCCGCTGGCCGTGCTCTGGGTCGTCGGGACCCCGCTGCGGATCTACGCCGGCCTGCTGGGCGGCATGGTCGCCGCCGCCACCGTCCTGGCGATCAGCGCGCCGTACCGGCTGGCGCGGCTGATGTCGTTCCGTGATCCGTTCGCGGACGCCAGCAACACCGGGTTCCAGGCCGTCCAGGGCATCTACGCGCTGTCATCCGGTGGCTGGTGGGGGGAGGGGCTGGGGGCGTCCAAGGAGAAGTGGCCGGACCTGCTGCCCGCCGTCCACACCGACTTCATCCTCGCGATCATCGGCGAGGAGCTCGGCCTGCTGGGCAGCCTGGTGACGGTCGGCCTGTTCGGGGTGATGGGCTACGCCGGTCTGCGCATCGCGCACCGCACCGACGACCTGTTCATCCGGCTCGCCGCCGCGGGGGTGACCGCGTGGCTCATCGCGCAGGCCGTCGTGAACATGGGCGCGGTCGTCGGGCTGCTGCCGATCACCGGGGTGACCCTTCCGCTGGTGTCGTTCGGCGGGTCGGCGCTGCTGCCGACGATGGGCGCCCTCGGCATGCTGCTGGCCTTCGCGCGGGCCGAGCCCGACGCCGCCCGGTACCTGGCGCAACGCGCCGAGGCGCGCCGGGAGGGCCGGGCGAACCGGGTCTGGCTGCGCCGACGCCGCCGCTCCGCCGCCGCTCCTCTCGCGCAGGACCCGGCCTGACCCGAGCAGACCTGAACCGACCCGAGCAGACCCGCCCCGAGCAGACCCGCCCCAGGCTCGGACATGGGCCGCCCCAGGCTCGGACATGGCCCGGCCCGGGCCCGGACGGGCAGGCCCGGCGAGCCACGCCGGGCCTGCGACCGACCATGTTGTGTGCGGCCGGTGCCGATGTGGAATCGTCAGGGCCGATGTTGCGAAGTGTGCTGCTCGCCGGCGGCGGAACTGCCGGCCATGTGGAACCGGCGCTCGCGGTGGCCGACGCGCTGCGTGCGGACAACCCGCGGATCCGGGTGACCCTGCTGGGCACCGAGACCGGCCTGGAGGCGAAGCTGGTGCCCGCGCGCGGGTACCAGCTGGCCACCGTGCCGAAGGTGCCGATGCCCAGGCGCCCGACCCCGGCGCTGCTGACCGTGCCGAACCGGCTGCTGGCCGCGGTCGGCGCGGCCCGCGCGGCGATGCGGGAGGTGCGCGCGGACGTCGTCGTCGGCTTCGGCGGGTATGTCGCCGTGCCGGCCTATCTCGCGGCGCGTCGGGCGAAGGTGCCGATCGTCGTGCACGAGGCCAACCCGCTGCCGGGCCTGGCCAACCGGCTGGGCGCGCGCCTCACCTCGTTCGTCGCCACGTCCTACCCCAGCACCCCGCTGCGGGGCGCCACGCTGGCGGGGATCCCGCTGCGCGAGGAGATCCTCACCCTGGACCGCTCGGTGCCGGCCGCCCGGGACGCCCGGGCCCGCTACGGCCTCGACCCGCACCGGGCGACCCTGCTGGTGTTCGGCGGCTCGCAGGGCGCCCGCTCGCTGAACAGCGCGGCCGTCGGTGCCGCGCGGGCCCTGACCGGTGCGGGCATCCAGGTCCTGCATGCCGCCGGGCCGAAGAACTACGACGAGGTCGTCGCCGCGCTGCCGGCGGGCCTGCCCGCGCCGTACCGCGTGCTGCCCTACCTGGACCACATCCCGTCCGCCTATGCCGCGGCTGACGTGAGCCTGTGCCGGTCCGGGGCGATGACCTGCGCGGAGCTCGCCGCCGTCGGTCTGCCGGCCGTGTACGTCCCGCTGCCGCACGGCAACGGCGAGCAGCGGCGCAACGCGCTCCCCACGGTCGAGGCCGGTGGTGGCCTGCTGGTGGAGGACGCCGAGCTGAGCCCCGAGTGGCTGGCCGCCAACCTGCTGCCGCTGCTGACGTCACCGGAGCGGCTGGGCAAGATGTCCGCGGCGTGTGCGGGCAGCGGGCATCCGGACGCCGCCCGGACGATCGTCGAGATGATCAGACGGGCGGAGGCGACCCGCCGCCATTCGGGCCCCCGGCACGCGGCGGGCTGAGGACTCCGGCGTGATGGCGCGCGATCTTCCCGAGGGATGGCGGCGGGTTCACCTCGTCGGTATCGGCGGAGTAGCCATGAGCGGCCTCGCGCGGCTGCTGGTCGCCCGGGGCGCGGTGGTGTCCGGGAGCGACGCGGTCGAGTCCCGCCAGCTGGCGCAGCTGCGGGCGCTCGGTGTTCCGGTCACGGTGGGTCGTGATCCGGCCGGCTTCGACCCGGGCGGCCTGGACGGCGTCGATCTCGTCGTGGTGGCGCCCGCGGTGCCCGCCGAGGATCCCGAACTGGCCGAGGCCCGCCGGCGTGAGCTGCGGATCCTGACCCGCTCCGCCGCGCTCGCCGGGCTGATGCAGGGGCATCGGGGCGTCGCGGTCGCGGGCTCGCACGGGAAGACGACCGTGGCGATGATGCTCACCGCCGCGTTGCAGGCGTGCGGGGAGGACCCCACCTTCGCCGTCGGGGGGGACCCCGGCGAGGCGGGGTCACAGACCCACGCGGGCAGCTCCGATCTGATGATCGTCGAGGCCGACGAGGACGGCGGCGCGTTCTGGCAGCTCCAGCCGCACGGTGCGGTGCTCACCGGGGCGGCCGACGAGCATCTGGACTTCTACCGGACGGTGCCCGCCCTGCGCGCGTCGTTCGCGACCTTCCTGCACCGGGTCGAGCCCGACGGCTTCCTGGTCGCCTGCGTGGACGACGAGGCCGCCTGGAGCCTCGCCACCGAGGCGGCACGCCAGGCCGCCAGGGCCACCGAAGCCGCCGGCGCCGGCCTCGGGGCCGGCACCGGGGGCGCCGGCAGGTCCGGCGGGCGGGGGCCGTGGCTGACCGGGTACGGGTTCGGGCCGTCCGCGGACCTGCGCATCGTCGCGGCGGAGGTCTCCACCGCGGGCACCAGCGCCGAGATCATCGCTCACGGCGTACGCCTGGGCCGGATGTCGCTACGGGTGCCCGGCCGCCATCACCTGCTGGACGCCGCGGCCGCGCTGGCGACGGGGCTCGCCCTGGGGGCGCCCGCGGACGGCCTGCTCGCCGGGCTGGCGTCGTTCGCCGGGGTCCGGCGCCGGTTCGAGCCGCTGGGCTCGGCCGCCGGGGTCCGGGTCGTCGACGACTATGCCAACCACCCGGACCGGGTCACCGCCGCGATCTCCACCGCGCGGGCGCTCGCCAGCGGCGGACGGGTGGTCGTCGCGTTCCAGCCGCATCTGTACAGCCGCACCGCGCTGCTCGCCGAGCGGCTGGGTGAGGCGCTGCGGTCCGCAGACTCGGTCGTCGTGATGGACGTCTACGGCGCCGCCCAGGCACCCGAGCCGGGAGCCGGCGGTGCGCGGGTCGCCCTGGCGGCGCGCGGCGGGCAGGCCGAGGTCGGCTACGAGCCGTCCTGGTCGGCGGTTCCGGGCCAGCTGATGGACCGGGCCCGCCCGGGGGACGTCGTCCTCACCCTGGGTGCCGGAGACGTGACGCAGATCGGGCCTGAGCTGTTGCGCCTGCTGACCGCCCGCGCCGCCTCCCACCGCGGCTAGCGCGCCTCCCGCGGGAGGCGCGGCCGCCTGGCGGTGTTCCGTCGGCGAGCCCTCCGAGAGGGCCGGCGAGGCCTCAGCGCAGCGGCGCGAGGATGACGACGGGGATCTCCCGGGTGGTCTGCTCCTGGTGGGAGCGGATTCCCGGCATGCCCTCCACCAGCGCCTCGTACAGCCGTTCCCGCTGGGCGCCGGTGGCAGTGGACGCCTGCGCGTCGAACCGGTCGGTGTCGACCTCGACGGTGACCTTCGGCTGTGCCAGCAGGTTGCGGTACCACTGCGGATGCTCGCCGGCGGCCATGTTCGACGCGTAGACGACCAGGCGGCGGGATCCCGAGCCCTCCGACCGGTCGGCCTCGCCGGAGCCGCCAGCCGCGTCCGCGGAGCTGCCAGCCGCGTCCGCGGAGCCGTCGGCCGCGTCGGACTCGTCCGGTACGTAGCCGAGCGGCGTGGTGTGCGGGCGTCCGGTGGTCTCACCGACCGTGGTCAGCAGCAGCAGGCGTGAGCCGGCCAGGGTCTTCTCCAGCTTCCCCCCGGTGGCCCGGTACTCGTTGATCACCGCCTGGTTGACCACCCTGAAGTCGAATTCACGACTCTGTGCGGGCCGCGTCTCGGTCATCGTCGATCCTCACCCTCGCCATCGGAGCGGCCGGTGGGGCTGTCACGCGGCCACTCACCGACGATTGTCACGCGGCGCAGTCAACCATTCGCGCAGGGAGCTGGCCGGCAGGGAAGGCCTGTCAGGCCGGTCGCGTCCTGGGGATCTGTCCCATCGTGTCCGGAACGGGGGTCTGGTCGTGGTCACCGGGGCGGCGGAGCCGATCCAACAGGAGCGGGCCGACGGTGGTGATCGTGCCGGCGCCAAGTGTGAGGAGCAGGACGCCCTGGTCGCCCTGGACGTTGTCCGCCGCCGCGTCCAGGTCGGTGAGGAGCCGGTCGAGCAGCTCGGGCCAGCTCACATAGTCGCTGCGCCGAGGCCCGCTGATCCTCTTGGCCAGATCGGTCGCGTGCAGGCCGAGGTCGTCCGTCTCGCGTGCGGCGTAGATGTCGGTGACGTAGACGCGGTCGGCGTCCTCGAAGGCCGTCGCGAAGTCGTCGAGCAGCGCGGCGAGCCGGCTGAAGGTGTGCGGCTGGGTCACGGCCCAGACCTGGCGCCCCGCCGCCCGGTCGCGGGCGGCCCGCAGGGTGGCCCGGATCTCCGTCGGATGGTGGGCGTAGTCGTCGACGATCTCGACGGCGGTGCCGCCCGCCGCGCTCGCCTGGCCGACGGTGTCGAAGCGCCGGGCGGCGCCGGAGAACGTCCCCAGCGCCCGCAGCGCGGTCTCTGGCGCCACCCCCAGCTCCGCCGAGGTGGCGAGGGCGGCGAGGGCGTTCAGGGCGACGTGCGGGCCGGGGAGCGCCAGCGCGAGCTCACCCACCTCGACGCCGTCGTGCCACACGGTCGACACCGAGCCGCCGCCGGGCCGAGGCGTATAGCCGACGGCCTGCCAGGTCCGCCCCGCCGCGAAGCCGTAGTCGACGACCCGCGCCCGCCCCGCCGGGCCGGTCTGGTCGAGGGTGGGCCCGGTCTGGTCAGGTGTGGCGTGGGGCTGGTCGGGTCCGGGCTGTTCCGGTGTGGCGTGGGGCTGGTCGGGTGCGGCGGCGCGCTGCTCGAGCCGGGCGAGTACGGCGGCGACCCCGGGATGGTCGCCGCAGACCACGAGCCGCCCGCCCGGGCGGACCCGCGCGGCGAAGTCGGTGAACACCGCGTGGACCGACGCCTCGTCCGGGAAGAGGTCCGGGTGCTCCCACTCGACATTGGTGATCACGGCGAGCTCGGGGTCGAGCCCGGCGAACGCCCCGCCGTACTCGTCTGCCTCCAGCACGAACACATCGCTCGTCCCGGCCACCGCGCTGCCCCCCAGCTGGGCCACCTCGGCGCCGATGACGGCGGTGGGATCCACCCCGGCGGCCCGCAGCACCAGGGTGAGCATGGCGGCCGTCGTGGTCTTGCCGTGTGAGCCTGCGACGGCGACCAGCCGGTAGGCCGCGGTCAGCTCCGGCAGCCAGTCGGAGCGACGCATGACGGGGATGCCGAGCGCGCGGGCCGCGACGATCTCGGGGTGGTCGTCCCGCAACGCGCTCGAGGCCACGATGACGTCCGCCCCGCGCAGCTCGGTGGCCAGCGCGGCCGGGTCGGCGGGCGGCCCGACGCGGACCGCGATTCCCAGCGCCCGCAGCATGGCGACCCGGGCCGAGTCCTCCTGGTCGCTGCCCGAGACCTCCCCGCCGCCGGCCAGGTGGATCTGGGCCAGGGGCGACAGGCCGGAACCGCCGATGCCGAGAAAGTGCACCCGTTTCGCCCGATCGGGCTGTGGCTGGGAAGGGGTGACGATGGACGCCGGCCCGGCCGTCTGCGCGGCCGCGGGTCCTGCGGAGTTCTGACCGGTCACGCCACGCAGTACACACCACCCGGCACGAGTGCGGTGCCGGCGGCCGGGCGAGCCGGTACCGGTGTGACGAAGGGGACGTGAATCCCATCGGTGTGACGCGCCGACAGCTTCCTTGACCACTGCCGAAGCCGTGCCTACTGTCCGATCCACAGTCGGAAGTTGACATAACTGTAACCGTCTAGCTGACGGTGAAGGTTGAGGCTGCTCGGCTGCTTCCCCGCTCCATCGGTCGCAAGACCGCGGGCTCCGGAGCCGGGGAGCCCCCCTGCCTGCCCACCTACGCCGCTGGAGGACCGACACCGCATGGCAGCCCCACAGAACTATCTCGCGGTCATCAAGGTCGTCGGGATAGGCGGAGGCGGCGTGAACGCCGTCAACCGGATGATCGAGGTCGGGCTCAAGGGTGTCGAGTTCATCGCCATCAACACCGATGCCCAGGCATTGTTGATGAGCGATGCCGACGTCAAGCTCGACGTCGGCCGTGAACTCACCCGTGGCCTGGGCGCCGGTGCCGACCCGGAGGTGGGCCGGCAGGCCGCCGAGGACCACCGTGAGGAGATCGAGGAGGTCCTCAAGGGGGCCGACATGGTCTTCGTCACGGCGGGTGAGGGTGGCGGCACCGGTACCGGTGGCGCCCCCGTGGTCGCCAACGTGGCCCGTTCGCTCGGTGCGCTGACGATCGGTGTGGTGACCCGGCCCTTCACCTTCGAGGGCCGCCGCCGTGCCACCCAGGCGGACACCGGTATCGACACGTTGCGCAACGAGGTCGACACCCTCATCGTCATCCCGAACGACCGCCTGCTCGCGATGACCGATCGCGACATCAGCGTGCTCGACGCCTTCCGCAGCGCCGACCAGGTGCTGCTCTCCGGCGTCCAGGGCATCACCGACCTGATCACCACGCCTGGTCTGATCAACCTCGACTTCGCCGACGTCAAGACCGTCATGTCCCACGCCGGCAGCGCGCTCATGGGTATCGGGCGCGCCCGCGGAGACGACCGGGCGACCGTCGCCGCCGAGCAGGCCATCGCCTCGCCACTGCTGGAGGCGAGCATGGACGGCGCCCAGGGCGTCCTGCTGAACATCTCGGGCGGGTCCGATCTGGGCCTGTTCGAGATCAACGCGGCGGCCGAGCTGGTGGCAGACGCCGCGCACCCCGAGGCGAACATCATCTTCGGTGCGGTGATCGACGACGCGCTGGGTGACGAGGTCCGGGTCACGGTGATCGCCGCCGGGTTCGACACGGTCCAGGACCGGCGTACCCGGACGCTGGCGAACCAACGGCGTCCACCTGGCCCGGGCGCGGGCCCGGGGACCGGCCCGCAACAGCTGCCGGCACCCGGCCAGGCCAACCCGCCGCAGAACCCGGGGGCGGCGCCGAACGCCACGGTGCTGCCGCCCATCCCGAGCGTCTCCGCGCCGCCGAGGCCGGCGCCGACCCACGCCAGCTACCTGCCGCCGTCCGGCCCCCAGGTCGGTCACTACGTGCCGGAACCGTTGCCGGACGACGGCCCGGCCGCCCCGGCCGGGGGAGCTGCCGCGGCCGGGACCGGCGGCGGTCAGCGGCTGCCCGGCGCGCCACCGCGGCGGGACTACCCGGAGGCGGGCGGCGAGGGCGGTTTCGGGCGTCCGGCCACCGCGGGCGCTGCCCCCGGCGGGCCGGCGCAGGGCGCCGGGCAGGCGCCGGTGCACCAGGCCTCGGTGCAGGCCGCGCCGCCCCGGCCCGGACTGGCACACAGCGCGGGCCCGGTCGGTGGAGCTGGCACGCAGGACGCCGGCGGGCCCGCGATGGCTGCCCACCGTCCCGAGCCGGCCCGCCCCGGCCCGCGGCCGAACTACCCGCCGCGCCGCCCGGTCCGGCCGGTGGCCGACGACGACGAGCTGGATGTTCCGGACTTCCTGAAGTAGGCGGCGATGCCCGTCCTGGTGACCACCCGCGACGGCGGGACGAGCGGGCCGCCCTACACCGGGCTCAACCTCGGCGATCATGTAGGTGATGATCCGGACGCCGTCGCGGCCAACCGGCGGCTGCTCGAGTCACGGGTCGGGCAGCCCGTCCGGTTCATGCGGCAGGTGCATGGTGCCCGCGTGAGCGTGGTGCGCGGCCCCGGGCCGCCACCGGAGGCGGACGCCATGGTCACGGATGTGCCCGGGGTGGCGCTCGCGGTACTGGTGGCCGACTGCGTGCCGGTGATGTTCGAATCCCCGGCCGCGGTCGGCGTCGCCCATGCCGGACGCCAGGGCATGGTCGCCGGGGTACTGGCAGCCACGCTGGAGGCCTTTGACGGACTCGGCGTCGACCGTGCCGAGCTCCGGGTCACCCTCGGGCCGGCGATCTGCGGGCGGTGCTACGAGGTGCCCGCGGCGATGCGGTCGGAGGTCGGGCGGACGGTCCCCGGCAGCGCGGCGACCACCCGCGCCGGTACCCCGTCGCTCGACCTGCGGGCGGGTCTGCGGGGCCAGCTCGCCGCGGCGGGCGTCGGACCGGTGACCGTGTCGGATATGTGCAGTGCGGAGTCGAGCGAGCTCTACTCGTACCGCCGCGACGGCCGGACCGGGCGCTTCGCGGGCCTGGCCTGGCTGTCGGATATCCGACCGGCGGGTATCCGGCCGGTCGGCACGTGAGCGTCGTGGATCCGCGGCGGGCGGAGGGGCTGCGGTCCCGCCTGACCGTCGTGCGGGACAGGATCGTCATGGCGGCCCGCGCCGCCGGGCGTGATCCCGAGGACCTGACGCTGATCGCCGTCAGCAAGACCTGGCCGTTCGAGGATGTCGTGGCCCTGTGCTCTCTCGGTGTCCGGCACTTCGCCGAGAACCGCGAACAGGAGGCCGGGCCGAAGGTCGAGGCGGTGCGACGGGTCCTGGCCACGCTGCCGGCGCCTTCGGCGGCCTCCGGGCCAGGGAACGCAGGCGCCGGGGACACGCCTCCGACCGGGCGAATCACTCTGGCGGGCCCGCCCGACGGGGCATGGTTTCCATCACGTGCTGACGGCCTCACGACCCTCGGCTCGGCTGTCCGTGTCGATGTGCCGGTCTGGCATTACGTCGGCCAGCTGCAACGGAACAAGGCGCGTTCCGTCGCCGGATGGGCACACTGCGTGCAGTCGGTGGACCGGGGGAGGCTCGCCGAAACCCTTTCCAGGGTGGCCACGGAAAGCGGCTCCACCATTGCCGTGTGTATCCAGGTGAGCCTCGATCGGGTGGGTGACGTGGCCGTCCCGTCGGGTGCGCCGGTCGATAAAGCCTTTCCCACCAGGGAGAATTCCGCTGCGTCGCCGCCGGCGGCCGCCGAGCGCGGCGGCGCGCGGCCGGAGGATGTCCCAGCGCTCGCCGACCTCGTCGCACGCGCTCCAGGGCTCGTTCTTGCCGGGGTGATGGCTGTCGCGCCCCGCGGCGTGCCGCCACGCCCGGCGTTCGCGCGACTGCGAGTAGTGTCCGAACGGCTGCGTTGCGACTTTCCCGAAGCGACGATGGTGAGCGCCGGGATGTCGAATGATCTTGAGGACGCGATCGCCGAGGGCGCGACACACCTACGGATCGGCACCGCTTTGTTCGGTGAACGGCACGGTGTCCCTTAGAGTCGCGCCCATGGGGCTCGGTCGCAGGGCGATGGTCTACCTCGGGCTCGCCGAGGAGGACGACGACTATCTCGACGACGACTACGACGACGACGGGCATGATGATGCCGTTCGAGGCGCCGTACGAGAGGATCGGCGGACCACGGTCGACCCGGTTCCGATAGACCGGTCGGTCCGCCGGATCGAAGCACGGGAGGAGCCGGTCGCCATGTCGCGACGTCCGCCAGTGGAGCACCTGCGACCGTCCGCGCCGACTCCGATGCGCCGTGTGGCGCCGGTCGAGGAGCCGCGGCCCTACCGGATCACGACGCTCCAGCCGCGCAGCTACAATGAGGCACGTCAGATCGGTGAGGAGTTCCGCGACGGGACTCCCGTTATCATGAACCTCACCGAGATGGATGACGTCGACGCCAAACGGCTGGTCGACTTCGCGGCGGGGCTGATCTTCGGGCTCCGCGGTGCGATCGAGAAGGTGACCAACAAGGTCTTCCTGCTCTCGCCGCACAACGTCGAGGTCACGGAGACGGACAAGCGACGCATCCGTGAGGGTGGTTTCTACAACCAGTCATAGCAAGGTCAAGACCGTCCGGTAAGGTCGTCAGAGGCTTCCCCACGTCACCTCAGGAGAGAGCACCATCAGCGCACTTGGATCGCTTCTCTTTTGGGTGCTGACGGCCTACCTGCTGCTCCTGATCGTGCGGTGGGTCCTGGACCTGGTACGTGCTCTCAGTCGTTCCTTCCGGCCGACCGGTCCCCTGGTCCTGGTCTTTGAGATCGTGTACACGGCGACGGACCCCCCGTTGCGTTTCATCCGGCGGTTCCTTCCGCCGTTGAGGGTGGGTAGCGTTGCACTTGACCTCGGCTTCCTGCTCCTCCTCGTGGTGATCATGGTTTTGAGGAGCTATGCGCAGGAGCTGTGACGAGGTCATGTGCACACCGCGACCGCAGGCAGGGCAGACTGCCCGCAGACCGCCCTCTCTTCGGGGAGCGGCGATGCCGCACGAGGAGGCGACGTGGCGCTGACACCGCAGGACGTTCAGAACAAGGTCTTCAGCCCGACGAGGTTCCGTACGGGCTATAACGAGGACGAGGTCGACACCTTCCTCGACGAGGTGGAAGCCGAACTGACGCGGCTGCTCGACGAGAGCAGCGACCTGCGCCGCCAGCTCGACGAAGCCCGTCGGTCCGGCGGAGGTGGTCCCGGCGTGCCGGCGCACCTCATCGAGGAGAACCAGCAGCTGCGGCGTCAGCTCGAGGAGACCCGTCGGCATCTCGGCCAGGCCCAGGCGCAGGTGGCGCAGGCGAGCCGCGAGCGTCAGGCGCCGGTGGGGCCGCCCGGTGGCCCGGTCGGCCCCGGTGGCCAGGCCGGTCCCGTCGGTGGCCAGCAGGCCGGCCCACCCGTCCCCGGTGGCCCGACGGCCGTCATGCCGGCCCTGGTCGGCGGCGGCGGCCAGCCCCCGGTCCGCCCCGGCGCCCCGGGAGCTCCCGGGCAGACCGACGCCGACATCGAGCAGCGGGTCGCGCGGACGCTGGTTCTCGCGCAGCGCACCGCCGACGAGGCGCTGCGCGAGGCGCGGGCGGAGTCCGAGCGGGCCCGGCGTGAGGCGCGAGCCGACGCGGACCGCATCATCGGCGAGGCGCGGGCGCACGTGGCCGAGCAGCTCGGTGGGCTCGAGGACGACAAGCGCCGACTGGAAAGCCAGGTCGAGCAGCTGCGGGCCTTCGAGCGTGAGTACCGCACCCGGCTGCGGGCCTACCTGGAGATGCAGCTTCGCGATCTTGACGGTATGCCGACCCAGCCCGCCGTCGGCCCGGGTGGCCCGTCGCGCCCCGGCCTCAACCCCGGTCAGTCGGCACCGACTCCCGTCCCGGCGAACGTTGGCATGCAGAACACCGGCCCGGGGCAGCCCGCCCAGCACCTGGCCGCTCCGGCCTTCCAGACCGGCCCTCCGATCGGCGCGGGAGCCCTTGCCCGGGAGGCCAACGGCCACAACGGCCGCCCGGATCTGGATCCTGGTCGCCGGGAGGCGGCCGGAATGCAGGAGTTCTGAGCCGCCCGTGCTCTTCCCCATCGGCGCCTGGTCCGCAGCGAGCTGACCAGGCGCCGATGCTTTTGTGTGGTCTCTTCCTCGATGCCCAGCTCAGGATCGGTGCGGCATGGTGATGGTCAGCGGTGCTCTGGTAGCGGTTGCCGCGGTGCTCGCGGTCGTGGGTCTGTTCGGTGCCACAGCCTGGACCTACACATCGCTCGTCGTGCTCTGCGTCGGGGCGGCGCTGCTGCCCCTCGCCGTGGCCCGGCGGACCGCCGGGTGGCCCGGGGCTCGTTAGCCGCTGGGTCCGCCGCTGCTGCCGACCAGGAGTTGAGGTTCGTGGTCGTCGGGGAGCCTGTCGCGAACTGGCGCCGATCAAGATCGCCGGTCGGTGGGTGGGAGGCCTGCACGCCACGAACGCGGCCGGCCCTCTGAGCGCCCGGTAGCCCGGTTGCCCGGTTATCCGGTTTGGTGAGTCGCAAGAGCGCACGATTTTGGTCGTGCCAACGACCAAAATCGTACTTTCTTGCGGGTTGCCAGGTGAATCTGCGCCCTTATTGCCCCTCTTGAGGTGAATTGCTGGCGCTGTGCGGCGGTGCGGGATCCTCGATGGGGGGCTGTGCGGGTGGGGCCCGAGTGCTCGACCGGCGGCTACCGGCACCGACCCTGCGTCATGGTGGCGTCCCATCAGCCCATCAGCGGCCCAGGCGTGTTGGCGGAGTGCAGGCCCATGCCCGCACGGCCACGTGTTGGCTACGCTGGCGGACCAACCAGACCGGTAGCCCGGCCCTCACCGGTAGCCCGGCCCCCGACGGGGCCGGGCCCGGAGTCCCGGGTTGGTCAGCTGGTTGCGGTCACAGACTGGGCGACCCGGCTCAGGGTGAAGGTCAGCCCGAGGTCGGCCGACGATCCCTGGTGCCAACCGGCCGCGGCCGGCAGCTCCTGATCCCGCGGTGTCTCCAGGAACGCGGTGGCCAGGATCTCGTCCGCGACCGTCGCGCCGTGCTCGCGCAACGCCGTCTGGGTCTCCTCCCGGCCGGAGCTCCAGCGCAGCTCGATCCGGTCGGTGATCTCCAGCCCCGCGGCCCGGCGGGCGTCCTGCAGGACCCGCACCACGTCACGGGCCAGGCCAGCCCGGGCGAGCTCCGGGGTGATCGTCAGATCCAGTGCGACGGACAGACCCGACTCGCTGGTGACGGACCAGCCCTCCCGCGGCGTCTCGGTGATGATCAGTTCGTCGCCGCCGAGGTCGATGGCCTCACCGTCCACGGTCACCGTCAGCTGGCCGTCCACCGGCGCCCCGGCGGTGGTGACCGCCGCGGCCACCGCCTTGGTGCGACTGCCGAAGCGCCGCCCCAGTGCGCGGAAGTTGGGCTTCACGCTGATGTCGACCAGGTCCGAGGTCGCGGCCTCGACCGTGACAACGTTGAGCTCCTCGGAGATCTGGCCCCGCAGCTCGTCGGACAGGTCCTCGAAGGCGGACGAGCCGACCACCGCGCGCGGCAGCGGCTGGCGGGTCCGCACCCCGCTCGCCGCGCGGGCCGAGCGGCCGAGCTCGACGATCCTGCGCACCAGGTCCATCTGGTCGGAAAGGCCCGGTTCGACCAGGTCGGCTGGCAGCTGTGGCCAGGCCGCGAGGTGGACCGAGTCCGGTGCCCCCGGCAGGATGCCCGAGAACAGGCGCGACCACAGCCAGTCCGTCAGGAACGGGATGAACGGTGACATCACCCGGGTGAGTCCGTCGAGGCAGGTGTAGAGGGTGGCGAGCGCGTTCGGGTCACCGGCCCAGAACCGCCGCCGCGAGCGCCGGACGTACCAGTTGGACAGGTCGTCGACGAAGCGCGCGATGCGTCGCCCGGCCCGCAGCGAGTCGAAGTGCTCCAGGGCCTGGTCCACCTCGGCGACCGTGTCCGCGAGCTCGGACAACGCCCATCGGTCCAGCACCGGGCGCCGGGCCGGAACGTCGGCCGCCGAC
Organism: Parafrankia irregularis; assembly: GCF_001536285.1. Lineage (NCBI taxonomy): Bacteria > Bacillati > Actinomycetota > Actinomycetes > Frankiales > Frankiaceae > Parafrankia > Parafrankia irregularis. The sequence goes on from NZ_FAOZ01000028.1 coordinate 42,616, forward strand.
CCGGCGGCGGCCTCGGCCGGGTCGGCGGCCGTCGCCGCGGTGCCGGCCCCGTCCGCCGCCGTCGGACGCCAGTCGGCCGCGCCCGCGTAGAGGGCGAAGAACGACGCGGTGTTCCAGTAGGTGAGCAGGATCTTGCGGACGATGTCCTCGATGGCCTCGTGCCCGACCCGCCGGTCCGACCAGGGTGAGCCACCGGCCAGCATCAGCCACCGGACGGCGTCCGCCCCGTGCTGCTCGAACAGGTCGAACGGGTCGAGGACGTTGCCCAGATGCTTGCTCATCTTGCGGCCGTCGGCGTCCAGCAGCAGGCCCAGGCACAGCACCGTCTCGTAGGACGACCGGTCGAACACCAGGGTGCCGATCGCCATCAGCGTGTAGAACCAGCCGCGGGTCTGGTCGATGGCCTCGCAGATGTACTGGGCCGGGTAGTGCTGGGTGAACTCCTCGGCGTTGCGGTGCGGCGCGCCCCACTGGGCGAACGGCATCGCGCCGCTGTCGTACCAGACGTCGATGACCTCGGGGACCCGCCGCGCGGTGGCGTCACAGCTGGGGCACGGCACCGTGACGTCGTCGACGAACGGGCGGTGCGGGTCGAGCCCGGAGTGGTCCTCCCCGGCGAGCGCGGACAGCTCACCGAGCGAGCCCACACAGGTCAGATGGGACGGATCCACCTCGCACCGCCAGATCGGCAGCGGGGTGCCCCAGTACCGGTTGCGTGACAGCGCCCAGTCGACGTTGCCCCGCAGCCACTCCCCGTAGCGCCCGTCGCGGATCCGCCCGGGATGCCAGTCGGTCCGCGCGTTCTCGGCGAGCAGCCTGTCCCGCACCGCCGTCGTGCGGATGTACCAGGACGGCAGCGGGTAGTAGATCAGCGGGGTGTGGCAGCGCCAGCAGTGTGGGTAGCTGTGCGTGTACGTCAGCGCCCGCCACATCAGGCCCCGGGCGGTGAGGTCGGCGGACAGCGGCGCATCGGCGTCCTTGAAGAACAGGCCACCCACCAGCGGGACATCGGGCAGGAACCGGCCGTCCGGACCCACCGGGTTGACCACTCCCAGGCCGTTGGCACGGCACACCGCGAGGTCCTCGGAACCGAACGCGGGTGACTGGTGGACCAGCCCGGTGCCGTCCGTCGTCGTCACGTAGTCGGCGAGCACGACCGAATGCGGAGGGGCCGGCGCCGGCGAGCCCGCCGGTGCGGCGGCGACGACCTTCGCCGCCGCCTCCTCGAAGCGTGCCAGCTCGATCAGCTCGAACGGCCGCGCGTAGCGGGTGCCGGCGAGCTCGGTGCCGGAGAAACGGTCCAGGATCTCGGCGTCCTCACCGACCGCGGCGGCCAGCAGCGGCTCGGCGACCACCAGGAGATCACCGCTCGCTGCCCGGGCGAGCACGTAGGTGACCTCGGGGTTGGCGGCCACCGCGGTGTTGGAGACCAGTGTCCACGGCGTCGTCGTCCACACCAGCAGGTGCGCGCCGCGCCCGGCCAGGTCCCGCGGACCGTCCAGGATGGGGAAGCGGACGTACACCGACGGGTCCGCGGTGTCGCTGTAGCCCTGGGAGACCTCGTGGTCGGACAGCGGCGTCTCGTCGCGGGGGCAGTACGGGGTGACCCGGTAGTCCTCGACGAGCAGCCCCTTGTCGAAGATCTGCTTCAGCGACCACCAGACGCTCTCGATGTACTCGGTGTCCATCGTGCGGTAGGCGGTGTCCAGGTCGACCCAGTAGCCCATCCGCTCGGTCATCGCGGAGAAGTCCGCGACGTGGCGCAGGACGGACTCGCGGCACTTCGCGTTGAACTCGGCGATGCCGTAGTCCTCGATGTCGCCCTTGCTGGTGAACCCGAGCTCCTTCTCCACCGCGAGCTCGACGGGCAGGCCGTGGCAGTCCCAGCCGGCGCGGCGGGGTACGTGGTAGCCCTTCATGGTCCGGTAGCGCGGGAACAGGTCCTTGAACACCCGGGCTTCGACGTGATGGGCTCCGGGCCGGCCGTTGGCGGTCGGCGGGCCCTCGTAGAACATCCACAGCGGGCGGTCCGCACTGGCCTGCAGCGACCGATGGAAGACCTTGGTGTCCTTCCAGCGCTCCAGCGTCTCGCGTTCGAAGGCCGGGAGGTCGACCCGGGTGGGCAGGGTCCGGAACACGGGCGCGGGCGCCGTCGCGGGCACCGGCGGGTCGGACTCGGGCGTGTTGGCCGCGGGTACGTCGGGCGTAGCGGTCATGGTGGCGGTCTCCGTCGGCGGGTGGGGCTCTCCGGCGGAGGGACGACACCCCCCACGTCACTTCCCGCGGCGTCAGTCGCCCGCCGACAGGTGTGGTGGGGAGGTACCGCGGTACCACCCTCCTTGCGCGCCCGGGCCGGGCTGCCCTGACGGACAGCGGCGGGCGGCCACTCTTTGTCTGCCGCGGTGGCCGGATCTACTGGGGGCGGCTGCCCTGTTCTCCCGGCGGCTCAGGGGTGATCTTCGCGGCGCGCTGGCCACCGGGCTCGCACCGCCCCCGGCTCGCTGTGACTGCGCCCGCCGCTACTCGTCCCCGTCGACGCCTTTCCGCGTCCCCCAGCGTAGCCGACGGCGCACAGGTCTCGACGCGGGCACGGCGGGTCGCTCGCGGGCGCCGCTCGGCGAGCGGATCGTCCCGGCGTGACCGGAGGGTACGGGCGCACCCGTAGAGTGGTGGCTGTGGTGGGCGAGCCGGGAGCAGAGCTGAGTGCCGGTGGTGCCGTGCCGTCGGGTGCCGTGCCGTCGAGTCCTGTGTCGTCGGGTGCCGCGCCGTCGGGCGCCGGGCCCGCGCCGGGCCGGCGTCTCACACCGCGGCCAGCTGTCATGATCGTCGTGGTGACCGCGGTCTGCCTGATCGTGCTGGACGTGGTGACCAAGATGCTCGCGGTCGCCAAGCTCTCCGGCCGCGGGCCGGTCGAGATCATTCCCGGCGCGCTCGACCTGCGTCTCACCCGGAACTCGGGGGCGGCGTTCAGCCTGGCCGGCGGTGCCACCGTGTTCCTCAGCCTGGTGGCGTTGGCCGTGGTCGTGGTCGTCGGCCTCACCGCCCGGCGGCTGGCCTCGACCGGGTGGGCGTTCGTCTTCGGGGCGATGGTCGGCGGTGCGGTGGGCAACCTGATCGACCGGATCTTCCGCGCGCCCGGCCCGCTGCGTGGCCATGTGGTCGACTTCGTCCACATCCATCACTGGCCGATCTTCAACCTGGCGGATTCGGCGATCGTGTGCGGCGGAGTGCTCGCGGTGGTGCTCTCGCTGCTGGGGATCGGGCTGGACGGCAGCCGGCTCACCGGCGACCAGCCGTCCGCGGCCAGGCCTGGCACTCCTGGTGCACCCGCCGGCTCCGGAGCCGCTGCGGTGTCTGCTGCCTCCGGTGCCGCTGCCGGGCCGCCGGCCGTGTCTGCTGGGGCGCCGGCCGTGTCCGGCCTTCCCGGCGGTGGTGCGGCGCCCTCGGGGACGGGTGCTGCTGCCGGGCAACCTCGACCGGATGATCCGCGCCAGCCGTCGGATCCGTCCAGGCCAGGTGGGCAATGAGCCTCTTTCCTCTGACGGTCCGCGACGGCTGGCGGGCAGGAGTTGAGGATTTTGGTCGCCAGAGCAGCCGAAATCCTCAACTCTTCGATCCGTGGCCGCGAGCGGTCGCCGTGGCTGGCGTTGCTCCCGAGCAGGAGTTGAGGATTCTGGTCGCCAGAACAGCCGAAATCCTCAACTCTTCGAGTCGCGGCCCCTGCGCGGCTACCGACTTGGAATCCCGGATGGGAACGGCCCGATGACGACGTCCTACACGGATCGGCGTTCGGTGCCGGTTCCGGATGGTCTGGACGGCATGCGGCTCGACGCCGCTCTCGCCCGCATGTTCGGGCTTTCCCGCACCGCGGCCGCGAGCGTCGTGGACGACGGGCAGGTGAGCGTCGACGGCCAGGTGCGGGGCCGCTCCGACCGGGTCGCCGGTGGCGCGTGGCTGGAGGTCGCGCTGCCCGCCCCGCCGCGTCCGGTGACGGTCGACGCCACCCCGGTCGAGGGGCTGGGCATCCTGCACGACGACGACGACATCGTGGTGGTCGACAAGCCCGTGGGCGTGGCCGCGCATCCGGCGCCCGGCTTCACCGGGCCGACGGTGATCGGCGCGCTGGCCGCGGCCGGCTACCGAATCTCCACCTCGGGTGCCGCCGAGCGGCAGGGCGTCGTGCACCGGCTCGATGTCGGCACCACCGGGATCATGGTCGTGGCGAAGAGCGAGCGGGCCTACACGCTGCTCAAGCGGGCCTTCCGCGACCGCGAGGTGGAGAAGGTCTACCGGGCGGTCGTGCAGGGGCATCCGGACCCGCTGCGGGGCACGGTGGACGCGCCGATCGACCGGCACCCGCGGCGCCCCGGGCTTTTCGCGGTCGTGGCGGGCGGCAAGCCCAGCGTGACCCACTACGACACCGAGGAGGCGTTCCGCTCGGCCTCCCTGCTGTCGGTCCGGCTCGAGACCGGTCGTACGCACCAGATCCGGGTCCACCTGTCGGCGCTGCGCCATCCCTGCGTGGGGGATCTCGCCTATGGCGCGGATCCGACGCTGGCGCAGCGGCTCGGCCTGGAGCGGCAGTGGCTGCACGCCGCCAGCCTTGCCTTCGCCCATCCGTCCGACGGCTCCTGGGTGCGCTTCGTCAGTCCCGATCCCGACGACCTCGCCGAGGCCCTGAGACGGCTGAACGACCAGACCTGACCATGCCTGCCAGGAAACCGGTGTCTCCCCGTGCCCAGGGAGCTGCCCCAGCGGACCCCGACGCCGCGGCGGGTGATGACGGACCCGTGTGCGGTGACGGTCCTGCGGGCGCCCCGGGGGCATCCTCCGGCCTGCTCGGCCTGCTCGACCGGGTGGACGACGCGGCGCTGCCGGCGATCGGGCGGGTGCTGAACTGGGCGCAGGCAGGTCTGGGCTCGGTCGGGGATCGCCCGTGGGCGGGGGCGAGGCGAGCGCATGCCGCTGTGACCGCCAGGGTGGCCGTCGACGACGCGCCGGTGGCTGTGACCGGGGCCGAGCCGCGGGCAGCACGAGGCTGGGCGGCCGCCGGTGTGCTGGAGGCCGCCTTCCGGGTGGTCGTCCTCGGGCTGGTCGTGCTGATCGTGGTTGGGGCGGTCACCACCATGCTGCGCGGCTCCGATTCCGGCGGCGCCACGTCCGGCTCGGGTTCCGGTTCCGGTTCCGGGGCTGCGGGCTCCGCCGTCAGCCAGTCCGGAATCGCCGACGCCGCCGCTGACGCTGATGCTGACGACGCCGGTGCCGCGGCTGGCCCGGTCGAACCCGGCATCGTGGTGGGCCCGGCCGCCGGTGACGCTGCCGGGGCCTATGCCGACAGGACACGGTCCGAGCTGGAGTCGCTGAGCGCGGCGGCGCCCGCCGCCGACCTCTACGCCGTCGTCAGCCTGACCGCCTACCAGACACCGGCCGAGCTGGTCCGGACGCTCGCGGACTACCGGGTGACCGAGGTGTTCTTCCGGGTACCCCCGGACGGCGCCGAGACGTCGGCGAACGTTCGTGACCCCGTCGCGGATGTCGAGTCGGCCTTCGACAGCGCCGCCGACGCCGCCGAAACCCTTGGGCGCGAGGACACGGATGCCGTCGCCGCCCAGCGGGCACATCTGGAGGCGATGGCGTTGCGCGCCCGGTGCGGATGTCTGTACGCGGCCGTGGTGCGGGCCCCGGCGGAACGTCTGCTCGAGCTCACGCGTCGCGGGCCGGTGCGCACGGTGCATCCCGCGCCGCCGGGCAGCTCGCCGTCGGCCGTACGATTCGTCCCGCTGGACCCGGTCCGCTCCTGACCCGGCTCCCGGCCCGGTCGAGATCCACCTCGTCCGGGCCTGATCCGATCGTGTCGGTCGGTGCTTTCCGTCCTGTTCGCTGCGAGGTGCCCACCCGCACGTCGCCAGCGGCACGCCTGGGCGGGGCGGCTTGCCCGGTTGTCCCACGGGGGCGTCTTCCGCGTGCGGGGGGTGACAGGGCAGGATTGCTCGTGGCGCGCATCGACGCGTGCCGGCGAGTCGCGGTCCGGCCGTCGACGACGGCGGGGGTGGTGTGACATGAAGGGGGCGCTCGGGTGAGGCTGGCGAGGGGCACCCGGGAGGTCTTCGATGCGGAGAGCCTGCTGGAGGAATACGTAGGCCCGCGCCGACGAGGTCTTCGGTACGCCTATCCGTACTACGACGGCCTCGTCACCAACGGCGACCCCGACCTCCTGTGTACCGGAGATCTGCTGTCGCCCTGCCTGCTCGGTGTGAGTGTCGACGTCGACCGTATGCACACCCTGACCGCGCTCCTGCCGCTGCTGCAGCGCGCGCTGGACCGGCTTCCGCCGGGCATCGAGCTGATCGAGGCGGACGAGGTCACGCTCGACCTGGTGGCCGCCCTCTACGACCCGCTCGACGATCCCGACGTCGCCGACCGGGACGTCAAGGGCTCGCTGATCGCGAAGGTGCTGCACCGCAAGCGGCCGGCCCTGGTTCCGCTGTTCGACTCGAAGGTCAGGATCTTCTACCAGCACGAGGACTGCGTGCCCCCGTCGCCGCGGGACGGGCGGTCCTGGCGGCAGTACATGCAACTGCTCGTCCGTGCCATGCAGCACGACCTTCGGGAGAACGCCGACGAGTTCCGCCGGCTCGCGGGCCTCGTGCCACCGGGTGGTCCGCCGGTGACGCCGCTGCGGATCCTCGACATCGTGGTCTGGATGAGCAGCGCCGTCTGACCGTGTCGTATTGCCCTGACTGTGTGGTTGTCTCTGCTGTCGGTACCGGCGCGCGGGCCGGGCGCGTGACGGGTTGTTCGAGGGTGTCGGGGCGTTCGGGGGTGCCGGCTGGCCCGGGTGTGACGTCGGTGGCATCGGCCCGCGGCGCCACCTCGGCGTGGCGGCTGCGAGAATGACAGCCGTGCTGAGCTACGCCGTGCGTGGCCTCACCCGGCGGCACGGTGCCGGGGAGTGCGCCGTTCTCGCCAACGACCGTATCGATCTCGACGTTCGACCGGCCGAGGTCTTCGGCGTGCTCGGTCCCAACGGGGCCGGAAAGACCACACTTGTCCGCCAGCTGATGGGCCTGCTGCGGCCCGACGCTGGCTCCATCACCATGTTCGGTCACGACATCGTCAACCGGCCCGCGGCCGCCGCCCGGATGGCGGCCTACCTCGGCCAGGACGATCTCGCCCTGGCCGACCTGCCGGTCGGGCTGGCCGTGGAGACGACCGCGCGGCTTCGCGGCCTGTCCCGCGCCGCCGCGCGCCGCGAGCGTGACGAGGTCATCGAGGAGCTCTCGCTGGGCGCGGTGGTGAGCCGGCCACTCGGGCGGCTTTCCGGTGGTCAGCGCCGGCTGGCCTGCGTGGCGGCCACGCTGGTCGGTGAGCGCCCCGTGCTGGTGCTCGACGAGCCGACCACGGGCCTGGATCCCTCCGCGCGCCGGTCGGTGTGGGCGGCGCTCGAACGCCGGCGGGCCGAGCGTGGGACGACCGTCGTGCTGATCACGCACAACGTGCTGGAGGCCGAGACCGTCCTCGACCGGGTCGCCGTGCTGGAGGCCGGTCGCGTGATCGCCTGTGACTCACCCGGCCGGCTCAAGGCGTCGGTGTCGGACGACGTTCGGCTCGACCTCGTCTGGCGGCACGACCCACCGGTGGATGATCCGACGGTCGCCCGGCTCGCCGCCACGGCGCGGGTCACCGGCCGGCGCTGGACGACGCGGCTCGCGCAGGCCGACGCGCGGGACGCCCTGGGCCAGCTCACCTCCGGGCCGGCGTTCGCGGCCCTGGACGATTTCAGTCTCGCGACTCCGTCGTTGGAGGACGTGTATCTCACTCTCGGCGGTACCTGCCGTGATCTGGAGCGGACATGACCTTGACGACGCCTCACACCGCGGCCGGCCCGGGGACACCCGCGCCGGCCGGCTCGGCTGGCTCGCGCAAGCCCGCGGTGGCGGTTCCGGCGGGCTCTCCGAAGCTTCCGGTGGCCGAGGCGGCTGGTGCGACGAAGCTCCCGGCGGCCCCGGTGGCCGAGGCCGCTGCCGTGGCTGACGCGGCGAAGGCCGCGGTGGCTGACGCGGCGGTGCGGCCCGTCGCGGACCTGGGCGACTGCGTGGCCGACGCGTCACCCGTGCCGCTCCCGCTGGGGACGGCCTTCCCGACCGCTCTCGCGGCCGTGTACCGGGGCCAGCTGGCCCGTGCGCGGGTGGCGCGGGTGCCGTTGCTGTTCGTCGCCGCGTTCCAGTCGCTGGGCATCATGATCCTGTTGCGGGGCATCGTCGACGTCGGCGACGACTCGGCGGCGGCCTCGGTCGTGGCCGGCTCGACGGTGCTCGTCGTGGCCTTCGTGGCGCTCAACCTGCTGGCGCAGCGGTTCGGCGCGCTTCGTGCCGCCGGGGCACTCGACTACTACCTGACACTGCCGATCTCCGGCGCCGCGGTCGTCCTCGGAACGGCCGCGTCCTACGCGACGTTCGCGGTACCGGGCACGATTGTGACGGTGTTCGTCGGCTCGGTACTGTATGGCCTGCCGATGACGGGTCTGTGGCTGTTGCTTCCGGTCACGGTTCTGGCCGGGGCGAGCCTGGCCGGTATCGGTGCGGCGATCGGGTTGCTCGCGCCGAAGCCGGAGCTCGCGACGGTCGCCGGTCAGCTCGGTATGAGCGTGGTGCTGTTCCTGGGTGTCATTCCCGCTGACAGGCTGCCGGGTATCGGGCGCCTGGCGCGTGACCTGCTCCCGAGCAGCTACGCGGTCGACGCGTTGGCCCAGGCGTTCGCGCCTTCGGTCGACTGGGCGGGAGTGTCGGCGGATCTCGGGGTCTGTGCCGCGGTCGCCGTGGCCGCGCTGCTGGTGGCCGCGCACGCCCTGCGGCGCGTCACCCGCTCCTGACCTCGAGCCCGCCGCACGCTGGGCGTGGCTCCGGTCGCTGCGGGCCGGAGCGTCCGGGCCCGGTGCCACCGGTGGTCCGGGCCGAGCGGCGGGAGGCGGGGCCGTCGCGGCGGCGGGTACGGTCGATGCCTGAGTCCGGCATCGACGGGGGTCGGCTCGCCCTGGATGAACCGGGTCACCCCGGAGGATCCGGGTCGAAGGGCCGGTGTGGCTGGCGAGGAGACGGACGGGTCGTGGCAGAGTTGCCGGGCGGCACCCGGGGCACCCGGGACATATCGGTGTGTTCCGGGCCGGAAGGGCACCCGCGGGCCGAGGGTGGGGCCGAGCCCGTTCCGGCTGACCCTGCGGCCTCCTCAGACCGGTCCGCCGGGGTACCGGCCGAGCCGGCGGACACGGTGACGCCCACCGGGCCGCCGGTACCGGCGGCGGCGGTACCGGCGGAGCCAGCGGTACACGAGGTGGCAGTGGTGTCCGCGGCGGATCTGGCCGAGGGTGAGGCCGCGGCCTGGGCGAGCACGTCGCCGCCGCAGAGCATGCGGGCCAGGCTGCTCGCCGGGGCCGTGTGTGCGCTCGCGATGGTCGTCGTGGGTCCGCTGCTGGGGTTGTTGTGGGCCGCGTGCGCCCCCCACCTCGACGTGGCGGCGGTGCTCGCCGGGGCGATGTCCGTCTTCTCGGTGCAGAGCACCGTCGACGCCTACTTCGCGATGATCTGCGCCGTGGCCGGAGTGATCGGCGGCCTCGTCACCTACTGGCGTGCGGCGGACGTGGGCTGGCCGGTCGCGGTCGGCCTCGGGGCCGGCGGGGTCGCCGGCTCGCTGCTGGCGGGGGAGGTCGGGCGGCTGCGCCGCTCCGACGCCGCCCTCGACTCGCTCCCTCCCAACGCGACCGACCTCCTGCGCGACCTGGCGGACTTCCACGTGCGGGCCACCGGCCTCTACCTGGTGCTGCCCGGAGTCGCGCTGCTGGTGCTGGCGTTGGCACTCTGGGCCGGCGGGACCACCTTCGGCTGGCCACGGCGCCGCCGCTGACGGAGTCGCCGCTGACAGAGCCGCCGCTGGCGGCGCCGTGCTGACAGCGTCGCCGCAGAAGCGGGCCGGAGGGGCCGGAGCCGGATCGGGTCGGCGTGTGCGCGCCGGGTCAGTTGGAGCTCGGCGTGATCCGGTTCAGCTCGCTCGAGCCGACGGTCGTGATGCGTTCGAGCAGGCCGAGCTCGCGGCGCAGCAGGGCCCGTTCCCCGCGCAGCCGTGCCGCGGCGTCCGGCGCGGCGAGCAGTTCCTGCCGCTCGGCGATGTCGTTGGCGACCGCCGCCGCGACGAGGAAGGACAGCGCGATCGGGTCGGTCGGCAGCTCGGGCAGCTTGACCTCGACGGTGCCGCTGGCGGTGAGGCGCTCGGTGTACTCACGCAGCAGCCGGGTCACCACCGCGGCGTTGCCGGCGGCGGCGGCCTCGTCGCCGACGACGTCGTCGAGGTACTCGACATCGCCGACCAGGTAGGGGTGGCTGCTCTCGTCGACGGAGTGGACCCGGAAACGGGAACCGCCCACGGTGACCATCGAGAACCGCCCGTCCGGGAGGGCCTCCACCCGGCGGACCAGCGCGGTGCAGCCGATCTCGTAGGTCTGCGGCACCGCCGGGCCGACCTCCCGGCCGCGCCGGATGGCCACCACGCCGAAGCGGCGCGGTTCGGTCTCGGGTATTTCGAGCAGTTCGCGGACCAGGACCCGGTAGCGTTCCTCGAAGATCTGCAGTGGCATCAACAGACCTGGCAGCAGGACAGTACCGAGCGGAAACAGCGGCAGTCGCTCACTCACCGTCGCCCGCACCCCCTCACGTCGCAGCATCACCGACCCGTGAGTGGGCCCGTATGTTCCCACCCTGTCCTGTACCGGCCGCCGCGTCCATCCACCGCGGCGGGCGTCACGCGCCGCGGTGGCGGCTGATCCCCGAGAGCGGCTGATCCCCGAGAAGAGGAGGACACCCGGTGAGTGCTCGAGGCCCCGCGCAGTCGGCGTGCGGCGAACCGGAACCGGAACCGGGGAACGGGGAACGGGCTGTGCCGGAGCCCGAGCCGGAGTCGGAGCCGGAGCCGGGGCCAGAGTCGTCTGGGCCGGGGGAGCCGGGGTGGGGGGCGCCGCGCGAGCTGTTGTTCGTGCTGGCCGAGGACGCCACGGCGGCGGGCACGGCTCTGGACGTCATCGGGCGGTGGGCGCAGGTGACCGCGCGCCTGCCGCCACGCCTCGCGCTGGTGATCGTGCCCCCCGGGCGGCTGGCGGACGCCACCGCCGTTCCCGGTGTTCTGGGTGTCTTCGCCGCGGACGTCCCGGCGGAGCTGGCCGCGGCGCTGGACCCCCGGGAACGGCTCTTCGTCGACGGCTGGCTCGCCCGCGCCGTGGCGAAGCCGCCACGTCCCTTCGAAGGCCGGCCCTGGGACGAACCGACCTGACCCGTCCTCGCGCCCGCGCCAGTCGGCCCGCGCCGATCGGCCCTCGCGGCCGGAGCCACCGGGCCGGCCCGGCCCGGCGACGTGGACGTGGACGTGGGGGTTCGCCCTGGAGTCAGAACACCCGCTGCGGGGTCGACCAGACGGCGTCGGCACCGGACCGGGTCAGCAGGTACAGCCGGTTCGAGACCCGAGCCAGCACCTCCAGGTTCCCGGAGTAGTTGCTCTGGATGAGGGCGACCGAGTCCACATGGCCCAGTGACGCGCCGAAGGGCCGCGGCCCGCTCCAGATCGGTGTCGCCCGGTTGTTGTCCCGGAAGAAGTGGATCAGCCCGGTTCCGGCGGCGGGCACCACCACCTCGAAGTTGCGGGCGCCCGGGTAGAGGCTCTGGATCAGCACCGGGTTGCCGGAGACCCCCTCGGCGAAGACGCCGTTCGTCCGCCAGACGGCGGACGAGTCACGGGTGAGGTGCACCAGCCGGGTGCCGACCAGCGCGACGGCCTCCAGCAGGCCGGCGCCGCCGCCGAGCGTCCCGTGGATCAGGCTGACCGCGTCGACCCGGCCGAGGTTCGCGGCGAACAGCTTCGGCGCGCTCCAGGGGTAGCCCGCGACGTCGTGGTTACGCCACATGTGGATGATGCCGACGTCCGCCGCGGGTGCGAGCAGCTCGAAGTTGCCCCGGCCGCCCAGCCGGCTCTGGACCATCGACGGCACGCCGCCGACGTTCTGGGTGAGCTGGACGGGTGGGCGCCACTGGAACGCGCCGGTGCTGTCCCGCCAGAGGAAGAACAGGCGGCTGCCGACGCGGACGACGGTCTCCAGCGGCCCGGGGGTGGCCAGGGTGCTCTGCAGCATGGTGACGGCGTCGACCCGGCCGAGCGCCTGGGCGGTCTGCCAGGGGTCCCGCCAGGGGGTGTCGCGGGCGTCGTTCTCCCGCCAGACGTGGGTGAGCCCGGAGAACGCCGAGGGCACCACGACGTCGAAGTTGCCCCGCACGCCGAGCCCGCGGGACTGGATGAGCACCGGGTTGCCGCTGACGCCGTGGCCCCAGCCGATGTGGGCGGGGGTGTACCGGCAGAGGGCGAACGTGTTGGCCCGCATCAGGCAGTCGACGGGCGCGGGGGCGCAGGCGTCGCAGTTGCCGTTGGGGACGCCGTACCGGCCCCAGCTTCCGCCGCAGTCGCAGCCAGCGCCGGCGTACTCGTCGGGTGCGCCGAAGATGTGCCCGGTCTCGTGCGCGAAGACCCGGTCGATGTTGTCGGGGCCCCAGCCGTCGGCGTCGGCGGCGAGCACGAGGCGTGGCCCGCCGATCGACGCGTAGGCGAAATGGCCCAGCGGGTACTTCGTGACAAAGGCGCAGTACGCCCATTTCGTGCCGAGACGCCCGCGTAGCCCCTCGACGTAGTCGTAGACACCGTCGAAGGTCGGGGCGTAGCCGAGCCGGCTCATCGCCGGGTTGCGCCACACCGACTCCAGGTCGCTGGCGCCCGGGTCGGCCGGGGTGGACAGCTGGACCAGCTGGATGTCGTAGCTGAAGGTGAGCTCGGCGGCCGGATTCTGCGTCGCGTACCAGGACAGCCCGTTCTGGACCTCGGCGACGATCTTCGTGCGTTCCGCGGCGGACATCCGCAGTGCGGCGGTCGGGCCCTCGACGAGGATCAGGCCGACCGCGACCGAGCCCTCCAGGTAGGAGCTGAGCCCGCTGGTGCCCGGTGCGCCGGCGGTGCTCTGGGCCGCGTCGGTGCCGTTCGCCGAGGGCGCGTTGAGCAGCGTCGGCATCAGGCGGGGGGTGACGGACGTCCCCGACCCGCGGGCCGGGGCGATGTCGGTGCAGGGGCGGGCCATGTCCCAGGGCGCGGCGTCGCGCGGGCGGGCCCGCTTGCGGCGGCGGTAGCCGTCGCTGGCGCGCAGGCGGAACGCCTCCACGCCGAGGGACTCCGTCCGGCTCAGGCCACCGGGAAGGGCGAGGGTGGACACGATCGTCCCGTCGCCCGGGGCCGGCTGGGCGGTGGTGGTGCCGGTGGTGCCGGGGGTGCCGTCCTGGGCCGCGGCGACCGTCGCGTCCTGTGACGGGCCGGCATGCGGCCGGCCGAGGACCCTGACCCGGCCGTAGCGGTGCACCGTCCGCTCGCCGTGCTGAGCGCCCGCGTTGCCGCCGGCGCCGGCCGGCGTGGTCGAGCGGCGGGTCCTGGCTCCCCAGACGGGCATGTCGTCGAGGGACGAGTCGTCCAGCAGCCCATGGGCGACCCCGCCTGCGCCCGCCGCGTCCAACTCCAGCGCGCCGGCCGCACCGGCCGCGCTGGTCAGGCCGGTCGGGTCCGGCGAGTCCTCCTGGTCGCCACCGGCCGCCGAATCCCGCGGGCCGAGCAGGCCGCGCCGGGTATCCGTCCCAGGATCTGGATCATCGACGGTGATGAGGATCCGTTCGTCGGCCGGTACGTCCCCCGCCATGGGAAATCAGGTGTCCTCTCGTAGGGAATGCTTTGCGAGGTTGTATCGCGTTGAGTCGACGTTGTTGTCGGATTTCCGGTTTTCTGGCAGCAACCGACCCGGCGGTGGTCCGGGCTGCCCCGGGTTCACTGCTGCAGGCGCGGACCCGGGTTGAAGGTCGGCGGGGCCGGCGCAACCGGGGCGCCCTGCTGCCACGAGCTGCCGACGGCCAGCCGGTCCGGTGCGGCCATGGCGTCTGCGACCTTTCCCATCAGCGCCTCGACCAGGCGCACAGCCTGCGCCGTCGCCAGGTTCAGAACAATCTCCGAATCCCCGGCGATCTGGAAGCGCACCGATACGTCAGCCATGCTCCAACCCTTCTTTCCGGCGTGGTAACCCCGTGCGGACGTCCTACGCCAGGGGTGACGTTACGGGTCAGGCATGGACGAACTGACGGCGCCCGGTCAGTTGACGGCGGATGGTCACCGGTCGACACCCCCGAGCGGTCGTCCGGGTAAGGTCGCGGGGATGACCACCGTTGCTGCGACGGTCCGTGACTGCGTCTGGGCGCTCGAATCGTGCTATCCACCGGCCTGGGCCGAGGCATGGGACGCGGTCGGGCTGGCGGTCGGCGACCTGGATGCCCCGGTCCACGACGTGCTGTTCGCGGTGGACCCCACGCCCGAGGTCGCCGCCGAGGCGGCCGCCAGGGCCCAGCTGCTGGTGACCCACCATCCGCTCTTCCTGCGCGGCGCCCACAGCGTCGCCGAGTCGACGCCCGGCGGCCGGGTCGTGGCGACGCTGGTCCGGGCCGGGGTGGCGCTGTTCACCGCGCACACGAACGCCGACGTCGCGGACCCGGGCGTCAGTGACGCCCTGGCGGCGGCGATCGGCCTGCGCGACGTCGGGCCGCTGGTGCCCAACGGGTCGCGCGCCGAGGGTGGGCGCGTGCGCACGCGGACCGATGCCGGCACCGAGTGCCGCGGGCTCGGGCGGGTCGGTGTCCTGCCGGCAGCCGAGCCGCTCGCGCAGTTCTGCCAGCGGGTCGCGCAGGCGCTGCCGGTGACCGCCGGTGGGGTGCGGGCGACCGGCGCTCCCGACCGGGCCGTGCGCCGGATCGCCGTGTGCGGCGGCGCGGGTGGCGAGCTCGCCGCGGCGGCCGCGGCGGCCGGGGCGGACGTGCTGGTGACCGCGGACGGCCGCCATCACCACACCCTCGACGCGGTCGGGGCGCATCCCCTGGTCATCGTCGACGTCGCGCACTGGGCCAGCGAATGGCCGTGGCTCGCCGGTGCCGCCGACCGGCTGCGTGCCGGGCTGGCCGCGCGGGGACGTACCGTGAACACGGCGGTGTCCACACTTGTCACGGATCCGTGGCGGCTGCAGGTGTCGGCGACACCCCGGCCGGACCAGCCGGCCCAGCCGGACCAGCCGGCCCAGCCGGAACGGCCGGCCCAGCCGGAACGGCCGGCCCAGCCGGAACGGCCCGAGCAGCCGGAACGGCCCGAGCAGCGTGACCAGCAGGACCAGCCAGAACAGCCCGACCACGCAGATCATCTGCCCGCTCCGGTCCACGCGCCGGGTGCGCGTCCGGAAGAAGGGTTCCAGGCGAGGAGCTCATGAAGGCCGACCCAGCAACGCAGCTTCGCCTCCTCGACCTCCAGGCGCTGGACACCGCGCTTGACCGGCTCGCCGCCCGGCGCCGCGCCCTGCCGGAGCTCGCGACCATCGCCGAGCGGTCGGCGGCGTTGGACAGCGCCGACGCGGACATCGTCCGGGTACAGACGGAGATCGCGGACATCGGGCGCGCCCAGCGGAAGCTGGAGACCGAGATCGAGCTCGTCCGCACCCGCGCCGACCGCAACCGCACCCGGGTCGACTCCGGCCAGGTCGGCAACCCGCGGGAGCTGGAGAACCTGCAGGCGGAGCTGGCCTCGCTGGCCCGCCGCCAGGGCGTGCTCGAGGACGAGGCGCTCGAGCGCATGGAGGCGGTCGAGGCACTCGAGGTGAAGCTGACCGACCAGATCGGCGGGCGAGAGCGCCTCGCGGATGAGCGGCAGGCCGCCGAGGTGCGCCGCGACGAGCAGTTCGGTGAGATCGACACCGAGGCGGCGAAGCGGCGCGGTGAGCGCGACGCGCTCGCGCCGTCGCTGCCGGGCCCGCTGATCACTCTGTACGAGCGCATCCGCTCGTCGTCCGGGGGCGTCGGCGCGGCCGCGCTGGTGCGGCGGCGCTGCGAGGGGTGCCACCTGGAGCTGTCCGGCGGGGACCTGCGCGCGGTCGCCGCGGCCCCGGCCGACGAGGTGGTGCGCTGTGAGGAATGCCGCCGCATTCTGGTCCGAACGGCCGAATCGGGCCTCTAGGGCCGGATTCGTCCCCCGTCCGCTGTTCACGGCGTCGCACGGCCGGTAGAGTCTCCCCTCCCCCGTGGGGGCGGCCACCTCCTCCGCGGATCCGGACGAGCGAGGGGAGTGACGGCATGAGCGCTTCGCGCAGGCTGGTCATCGAGGCCGACGGAGGTTCCCGGGGCAATCCCGGGCCTGCCGGGTACGGCGCCCTCGTCCGGGACCCGGCGACCGGTGAGGTGCTCGCGGAGCGGGCCGCCGCGATCGGGACGGCCACCAACAACGTCGCCGAGTACGAGGGCCTGCTCGCGGGGCTGCGGGCCGCCGCCGACGTCGCCCCCGACGCCGACCTCGAGGTCCGGATGGACTCCAAGCTCGTCGTCGAGCAGATGAGCGGGCGCTGGAAGATCAAGCACCCGTCGATGCGCCCGCTCGCCACCGAGGCCTCGGGGCTCGTCTCGCGGTTCCCGAGCGTCCGGTTCGTCTGGGTGCCCCGGGCCCGTAACGCCGACGCCGACCGGCTGGCCAACGAGGCGATGGACGCGGCTGCCGCGGGCCGCACCTGGGAACCCACGATCCCGCAGTCGCCGGATCCGCTGCCGCACCAGGCGCCGACCACCAACCGCCTGTCCGGGTGGATGGCCCCGCCCGCGCCGCCGACCGTCACGGTCCTGCTCCGGCACGGCCAGACACCGCTGTCGGTGGAGAAGCGGTTCAGCGGCACGGTGGAGGCCTCGCTCACCGACACCGGGCTCCTGCAGGCCGCGGCGGCGGCCGACCGGCTGGGTGCCGAACCGTTCGACGCCGTCATCTGCTCGCCGCTCAAGCGGGCGCGCCAGACCGCCGACGCGCTCGCGCGCGACTACGTGATCGACGAGGACCTTCGCGAGACCGACTTCGGTGCCTGGGAGGGGCTGACGTTCGCCGAGGTCCGGGAACGTTTCCCGAACGAGCTGAACGCCTGGCTGGCAGATCCGGCGGTACCGCCGCCGGGTGGGGAGAGCCTGCTGGGCACTGTCGCACGGGTCGCCGCGGCCCGGGACCGGATCATGGCGGAGTACGCCGGCGGCCGCGTCCTTGTGGTCTCACACGTGACCCCGATCAAGGGGCTCACCCAGCTGGCGCTCGCCGCCGAACCGACCGTGCTCTACCGCCTGCACCTCGATCTGGTGTCGATCACCACGATCGACTGGTATTCCGACGGGCCCGCCGTGCTGCGCGGCTTCAACGACACCCACCACGTGGCCCGTCTCGTCGTCGAAGGCGAGTAGCGGCCTCGGGTGACCGGCTCCCCGCGTGGGGAGCCGGTTGTTCTTTCGTAGCGCAAAGGTGGGTGTGTGCGGCGCCAGCGGACACACCCACCCGCACCAGTCGCGCAACAGCTGTGTCCCGCAGTGGCACACCCGGTGACGAGCCCTCCCGAGCGGACGCAGGATTCCGTGACATGTGCGGAGTGCGGGGTCCGTCGACGGCGCCACCTCGGAGGCGGTTGCCGTCCTCCGCTGTGCCACGCGGAGGACATCAACGATGGATGCCAGTTCCCGGCGCCGGCTGCTGGCCGCCGGCGCCCTGCTCCCGCTCGACCTGCTCGCCGCCGGCGAGCGCCTCGGCGTGGGTGGATGGCTGGGCGCGGGTGGGCGGCTCGGTTCGGGCGACGGCGGCATGAGTCCGCCGTCGGATCTCCTCGGGCATCTGGACGGCCGCGTCGCGCAGATCACCGCCGACTACGAGCGGTCCCCGATCAGCGCGACCGCCGCCCAGCTGCGTCGTCACCTGCCCGTTGTCCGGTCGCTGCTGCTGCGTGACTCCATCCCGCCGCTGACCCGGCTGCGGCTGCACCACGTGACCGGCCGGCTCGGCGCGCTCTGGGCCACCACCCGCCATGACCTCGGCGACGTCGCCGGCGCCGCCGCCGCGTTCGACGAGTCCTACGCGCATGCCGCCCAGGCCGGCGACGCCACGCTGATGTGCTGGATCCGGCTGTGGCAGTCCTCCCTGGCCCGCAAGGCCGGGCGGCTGGCGGACGCGGCCGAGCTCGCCGCCGCCGGGGCCGCGCTCGTCGGCAGCGGCACGCCGGCGGCGGCGCGGGCGGCCGCCATCGAGGCCCGCGCCCACGGCGCCCTCGGTGACCGCTGGGCCGTGCACCAGGCGATCGGCCGGGCCTGGCACATAGCCGGTGCACTCAGCGAGGAGCAGCACGGCGAGCCGGGTTTCTCGATCGACACGCTGCATGTGCTGACACTGTCCGAGCTGTCCGCCGCCGCCTACGTCGAGCTGGGCATGCCGGGCGCGGCGAGCGTCTACACCGACGCGGCGATCCACCACCTGGACGCGGCCGGTGCCACCGGCCTGCGCTCGATGGTCCGCATTGCCGCCGCCACCGCCGCGGCCAAACGACGCGACCTGGACCAGGCAGTCGAGCTCGTCGACCAGGCCCTCACGATCTCCGGCGACCGGCCGAGCACCGTCATCGCCGGGCGGTCACGAAGGTTCGTCTCGGAGGCCCGCGGCTACGTCGGCTGGCACGCCGATCTCGACGACCTCGACGATCGCGTCCGCGCCTGGAAGGCCCCGCGACTGGCCCCCTGACCGCGCCGCGCGCTGACGCGCGGCCGCCTGACCGGTTTCTCGCCCGTTCCGACGTCGGCCTGAGCGGATCCGTCTGTCTGGGGCGGCCTACTGGTCGGCTGTGGGCGTCCGGAGGGCGGTGGGTGTGCCCGTTTCCCTCGTCGGAGCGGACGTCAGGGGCGAGGGACGGAGGGGATTGGTGTTCTCCGGCCCGTTGCACGCCGGGTACTGGGCGCACATGGTGACCGTGGCCTGGGCGACGAGGGTCCCGGCGGAGTCGTAGGCGTACAAGGTCAGCGGCATCTGGTTCACCGCGTGGTACTGGGCGACATCCGGGGTCGTGACCTGGATGTGGGTGATGAACGCGCCGGTCGAGGGCTCGAAGGGGACGATCACGGCGTCCCCGGTCGGGAGCGCTGCGACGAGCAGGGCGACCTCCGGGGCAACCTGCCCGACGGCCCACCGTCGCGCGTTCCACTCGCCCAGCCTGCCGGACCCGTCCTCACCGGAACTGAACACCTCGACGGTGCTCGCCGGCGGCCTGGTCAGGTCGTGCCGGCCAGCCGGCCACAGAAAAGGTCCGTTCAGGTCGGCGAAGTCGGATTCGGTGCCAGTCGCCGCGTCGGTGTAGGCCCGACACATCCCGGCACCACCGGCATCCGCGATCAGGACCTGCAGGCCCCGCCGGCTGGCGACGGCGATCATCTGGCGCGCCGCGTTCGGTGGCAGCTGAGCTTCACCCGGCGTGTGGCAGCGGGCGTCGACGAAGCCCCGCTGGGCGGTGGTGAGAGTCAGCAACTGCGGGGTGTCCACGTAGTGCAGCTGGATCGGCGGCCTGCCCGCGGCGGCCGGTACCTCGGTGGGGTTGGTGGTCGGCGGGGCGGGGCGGACCGGCGGTGGGCTGAGGGCTGGCGGCGGGCTGAGGGCTGGCGGCGAGGTGCGAACCACGCCGGGAGACCCGTCCGCGGGCCGGATCGTCGTCCGGCCCTCCGGTTGGCCACCGGTGAGGACACCCACCCCGACCAGGACGGCCGCGAGGACCGCGGCGCCGGCTGGGACGGCGACGGTGAGGCGACGGCGCCGCCGTCGGGCGGCAGGCCCCGCGGCCACCGCGGCCGGCACCAGCCCGGCGGGCAGGCGGACATCCAGTTGGTCGGCCGCTGTGTGCAGCCAGCCGGCGACCGCGTCGTCGGAGCTGGGCGGTGCGGTCTCGTTCATGGAAGCTCCTCCTGCCCGATGACGGGGCGTGCGACCCGGGACGGGTTCGGCGGGCCAACGGGGTCAGCGATGCCAGTGGGGGCAGCGAGGTCGGCGGGGCCAGGGTCTGGCCCAGAGGCAGAGCCGGGGCCGAGGCCGGTGACCGCGGGATGGGAACGCAGTTTGGCGAGGCCTTTCGCGGCCTGGCTTTTCACCGTTCCCGCCGAGCAGCGCAGCAGCGCGGCGACCTCGGCCTCGGGCCGGTCCTCGCAGTAGCGCAGCACGACGACGGCCCGCTGTCGCGGCGGCAGCGTGGCGAGCGCCGCGGCCAGCCCCACCCGGTCCTCAACGGCGGCGAGCTGCGACGACGGCTCCGCCCGCTCCGGCGGGACGTCGACGAGAACCTGGCGGACGCGCCGGTGGCGAAACCGGCGGGCGTTCGCGTTGACCATCACCCGGCGGGCATAGGCGTCGGGCCGGTCATGGCCACGGACCCGCGGCCAGACGACGAACATGCGCACCAGCGTCGTCTGCGTCAGCTCCTCCGCCTCCCCGGCGTCGCCGGTCAGCAGGTAGGCGAACCGCAGCAGCCCGGCCGCCCGCGGCGCGAAATACGCCGTGAACCCGTCGCTGTCGCCCTCGTCTGTATGCAACCCGACCTCCTTGCCCTACAGAGGCCAGCAGGCGGCTCCCGGGTTGCCTGGCTTTCCGAACTCGTCCAAAGGGACCTCTCCAGGCAG
The DNA here is from genome assembly GCF_001536285.1 of Parafrankia irregularis. NCBI lineage: Bacteria > Bacillati > Actinomycetota > Actinomycetes > Frankiales > Frankiaceae > Parafrankia > Parafrankia irregularis. The sequence goes on from NZ_FAOZ01000028.1 coordinate 63,210, forward strand.
CCCTGGCCGCCTGCAGTCCTCGACCCGGAAGACCAGCAGGCCCCGGCGACGTCCCAGCGGGTCGCGCTGCCAGGCGGTGCGCATCTCCGCCGTCGCGAAGGACGACTTCATATAGCGGGCCGAGAGGATCACGACGGTGCGTGCGGCCTGTTGGAGGCCCTCGTCCATCTTCTGGATGAAGTTGTTGCCGGGCTGGAAGTCCCATTTCTGGATGACCACGCTGTAGTTCGCGTCAGTTCGCGTCCTCCAGCACCAGGCGACCCACTTGGCCCAGTCCTCGTCGGCACCGGTGTAGGAGATGAAGAAGTCCGGGCTCGCGCCGGCTCTCTCCACGGTGCCCAACTGGGTAATGCCGGCAGTATTGCAGTCACTGTCTGACAGCGGAGCGAGTGTCCATGCGCGCAGCGTGGACGGCTGAACCCCGCTGCAGGTCATCAGTGGACGCGGGGCGGACGAGTTGGCCTGTACGCCGGGTTCTGTACCGGGTCGCCTCACGGCTTGCCGGTGACGGTCATCCATCTAGGACCGCCGTTGCCGGCGGCCTCCAGCGGCCTACCCGCAGGCTCGGGCGGGCAGCCCTCGAACGCCTGCGCAGCCCTGACCGAATCCGGCCGGGGCCTCTTGGCCTTGCTCCAGGTGGGGTTTACCTAGCCGCCCGGGTCACCCCGGGCGCTGGTGCGCTCTTACCGCACCGTTTCACCCTTACCGGCTCCGTGCGGTGCCGGCGGTCTGTTTTCTGTGGCACTGTCCCGCGGGTCACCCCGGGTGGGCGTTACCCACCACCTCGCCCTGTGGAGCCCGGACGTTCCTCGGCGGCACCGGGGTCAGTGCCCCGCTGCCGACGCGACCGTCCGGCCAACTCGTCCGCGGGGCTCAGCATATGGCACTGGCCGTCCTAGACTGCGTCCACGGGTATCAGTGCCCGGAACGACGAACTCCTGCCGGCCTGGGCTGGTTGGACGCATCCGCAGGGGGCGGGCGATGACGGCACCACAACAGCCGGGTGGCGGCCTGGACAAGTCGCTGACGGCGGCCCCGGGGCAGCTCCCGCCGGCGACCGGGGCCCTGCCGGCCCAGCCGCAGCCCGGCGCGTCGGGTCCCGCCGGCACACCGGGCACGCCGGGTGCGTCGGGCACGCCGGGTGCGTCGGGCACGCCGGGTGCGCCGCCGGCACCGGGTACGCCGGGTACCGGGCCTGGCGGGGGTGCGCGGCCGGCCCGGCGTGGGGTCGCCTACTCGACCTATGCGATCACGGTGCTGGTGCTGCTGATCGCGATCGCGGTGATCCTGTTCGTGGTGAAGAACGACCAGCAGATGAGCATCTGGATCTTCGGCTCCACGCAGGTCATGTCCGTCGCCGGCGCGCTGGCCGCGGCCGCCGCGGCGGGGCTGGTGGTGGGCCTGCTGATCGGAGTGATCCCGCAGATCAGGCTGCGTCGTCAGCTACGTCAGCTGCGCCGGGACAACCGCACCAGCTGACCGGCGACACTGCTGCGCGTTCCCGTGGCGGCGCCGATGGCTCCGCCACGGGGGTCGGCGTGGCTGCCCGCGAGATCCCGCCTCGGTGCGGTCGGGTCCGACGCTGCCGTTCGAAGAGTGAAGGCTTCTGGTTGTTCTGGCGACCAAAATCCTTCGCCCTTGTCAGGTAGCAATGCTGGCCGCGGCCATCGGGGCCCGGATCCGGCGCTTCTCGGGATTCTGCGACAACCTCAGCCCCGACGTGCGGCGAGCACCGGAAATCCCCGGCGCCAATCCATGACCCGCGCACCGGCGCATCGGGCGCACCGGCGCTCAGTTGAATTGAATCCGAAGGATTCAGTGACCGCGGCGCACCCAGTCGTCATAGTCGACGGCTTCCTCGCCGATCGTCGTGTCATCGCCGTGGCCGGTGTGCACGATGGTTTCCGAGGGAAGGGTGAGCAGCTTTCCGCGGATGGAGGAGAGAATCGTCGGGAAGTCGGAGAAGGACCGCCCGGTCGCGCCCGGTCCGCCGCGGAACAACGTGTCGCCGCTGAACAGCACCGGGTCGCCGCCCAGCTCACCGAACAGGCAGACCCCGCCGGGGGAGTGACCGGGAGTGTGCAGCACGCGCAGCGTGCCGCCCGCGATCGGGATGGCCTGGCCGTCCCGCAGCGACTGGTCGGCGGGGCGCTCCGGGTAGATCTGGCTCCACAGCTCCATGTCGTCCGGATGCAGGGCGATCGGCGCGCGCACCCGGTCCGACAGCTCCGCGGCCGCGTTGATGTGGTCGTTGTGACCGTGCGTCGCGACGATCAGTGACACCTTGCGCCCGTCGACAGCAGCCTCGATGACGGCCGGGTCGTGCGCCGCGTCAATGATGATCACGGTGCGGTCGTCGCCGACGAGCCACACGTTGTTGTCGACGGTGAACGACTGTCCGTCGAGGGTGAAATCCCCTCGGGTGATGACTCTGTCGACGCGCTGGACGCCGTTGACCGTCACGTTGACTCCTCTCGGCGCCGGCCCCCGTCCGGTACCGGCAGACCCCGACCGACCGTACCCGTCCGATCGCCGGCGCGACGTCCCGCCGGCCGGCCACACCCGTCCGGCTTCACCGGAACCGGGCATAACGTCCAAGGTTGGACGGAGCGCAGTCACGGGACGCGGGTGCGGCGGGCCGGCAGCGGGGTGGCGGCGGAGTGGGTCAGATCAGGACGACGCTGCGCAGCACCTCGCCGCGGTGCATGCGCTCGAACGCGGCCTCCACATCGCCGATGCCGACGGTCTCGGTGATGAACGCGGACAGGTCGAGCCGGCCGCGGCGGTGCAGGTCGATGATGATGGGGAAGTCCCGGGTCGGCAGGCAGTCCCCGTACCAGGACGAGGACAGCGACCCGCCGCGGCTGAACACCTCGATGAGTGGCAGCTCGAGGGTCATCGACGGGTCCGGCACACCGACGAGCACGAGGCGGCCGGCGAGGTCGCGGGAGAAGAAGGCCTGCCGGTACGTCTCGGGACGTCCGACCGCCTCGATGACGACGTCCGCCCCGTTGCCGTCCGTCAGCGCGCGCACGGCCTCGACCGGGTCCTGTGTGCTGGAGTTCACGACGTCGGTGGCACCGAACTTCCGGGCCCATTCCAGCTTGCGGTCGCTCAGGTCGATCGCGATGATCCGGCGGGCGCCCGCCACCGAGGCGCCGGCGATGGCCGCGTTGCCGACTCCGCCGCACCCGAACACGGCGACTGTCTCGCCGCGGCCGACCCGCCCGGTGTTCACCGCGGCGCCGAAGCCGGCCATCACCCCGCAGCCGATCAGGCCCGCGGCCTGCGGCGGGACGGCCGGGTCGACCTTGACGCACTGCCCGGCCGCGACCAGCGTCAGCGGGGCGAAGGCGCCGATGCCCAGGGCCGGCGTGAGCGGCGTGCCGTCCTGCAGGGTCATCGGGTTGACCGCGTTGCGGGAGTCGAAGCAGTACCAGGGTGCGCCGCGCAGACAGGACCGGCAGACCCCACAGGGGGCCCGCCAGGCGAGCACGACGTAGTCGCCGGGGGCGACCGAGGTGACGCCTTCGCCGACGGCCTCGACCGTACCGGCGGCCTCGTGCCCGAGCAGGAACGGATAGTCGTCGTTGATCGCGCCTTCCCGGTAGTGCAGGTCGGTGTGGCACACGCCGCAGGCCTGTACCCGCACCCGGGCCTCGCCAGGCCCGGGAGCCGGCACGACGATCTTCGTCAGGCCTACCGGCTCACCCTTTCCTCCGGCGACGACCGCCTCCACCGTCACTGCCTGTGGGCCCTCGGCCATGGCACTCCTCTTTCCGTCCGCGCCGGTGATTCCGCCGCACCGATGCGGCGGCGCAGGCATCAGCCGGCGAACTCAGCCAACACCCGACCGTCGCCGTACCGCAATGTGCGCCAACGCGGAAGCCCGTGGACACGACCGAGTGGAGACGGCGGGTGAAGCGGCGACTAAATCACCGCGAAACGCGCCGGGTGGGCACCGAAGTTCGAGTCATGCATGCGAGATTGAGCGCGACACGCCGACTGGCGGGCCCCGAGACGGCCGATACCGGGTCCGGGTCGGTACGCTCCAACCGGTCCGTTTCTGCTCGTCACAGGAGGAGATCTCCGCCGAAGACGCAGTAACAGGCGACACACAGCAAGCCCCGAAGCAGTGACAGCCCCGAAGCAGTGACGAACCGCCCTGAACGAGTGACACCCCGAACCTTGTTACACCCCGAACCTAGTGACGCCCCGATGCAGTGACCCACCCGAACGAGTGGCGCAGGGACTGTCCGAGCAGTCGTGAGGAGCAGGTACTTCGTGGTCCGTTCCGACTCCGCGGTCACCGGTCCGCCGGGCCGCCGCTACTACGGCGAGGTGACGGTCGGCGAACCTCGCCTGTCCGAGGACGGCCGCCTGGAGGTTGGCGAGGATATCGCCGACGACGGTACCGGCAAGCCGGGCCCCACCGGGCGCCCCATGCCCGTCTTCCCGGTGCCGGACGCACTGACCTCGCATGGCCCCGCATGGGTCGTCGCGATGTGTAACCAGAAGGGTGGCGTGGGGAAGACCACCAGCACGATCAATCTCGGCGCGGCGCTGGCCGAGTACGGCCGGCGGGTCCTGCTGGTCGACTTCGACCCGCAGGGCGCGCTCTCGGTGGGCCTGGGCATCAACCCGATGCAGTTCGAGGTCACGGTGCACGACCTCCTGCTGGGTGGCGACGTCGACATCCAGGACACGATCGTCGAGACCCAGGTGGAGAACCTCGATCTGCTGCCGAGCAACATCGACCTGTCGGCTGCCGAGGTGCTGCTGGTCACCGAGGTCGGCCGGGAGCACAGCCTGGCTCGCACCCTCGCCCCGATCATGGATGTGTACGACGTCATCCTGATCGACTGCCAGCCCTCGCTGGGCCTGCTCACCGTGAACGCGCTCACCGCCGCCGACGCCGTCATCGTCCCGCTGGAGTGTGAGTACTTCGCGCTCCGCGGCGTGGCGCTGCTTCTGCAGACCATCGACAAGGTGCGGGAGCGCCTCAACTCGCGGCTTGAGCTCGCCGGGATTCTGGCAACCATGTACGACGCCCGAACGCTGCACGCCCGGGAGGTCCTCGCCCGGGTCGTGGAGCGCTTTCCCGACGAGGTCTTTCACACCGTGATCAACCGTACGGTGCGTTTTCCGGAGACGACCGTCGCGGGTGAACCAATCACCACCTATGCCCCCACATCGGTCGGCGCGGCCGGATACCGTCGACTGGCCCGAGAACTGATGGCCCGCTACGCGACGCCGCCAGCCGTCGGGTGATCCGATCGGTCGGTGACCGGCCCGCTGGGCCGGGCGCCGCACCGCAGGACCGGCTGCCGCGTCACCTGGGCCGGCTGTTCGGGCCGCCGCCCGGGTGGCCGGCCACGGTGATGCCGCCGCCGGTCGGGTCGGGTGGTGAGCGGGCCGGGCGGTAGGCGGCGCGGTCGCGGGGAGACGGGGCCCGGTCGGCGGGTCCTGCGACAGGGACAACCGATCGGGGACGGAAGAAACGCTGTGCTGTTTCAGCTCGCCGAGCCAGCGGCGCTGCTCGGCATCCTGCTTGCCTTCGTCGTCGGCGTCTTCGTGCACGACGCCGCGCAGATCTTCGCCGCCCGCCTCGCCCGGGACCCGATGCCCGCGCGGTCCGGGCGGCTGACCGCACGGCTGGGGACCCAACGGGTCAGCCCGTTCAGCTGGGTCGGCGTGCTGCTCGGCGGCGCCGGGTGGACCGAGCCGATCCGGATGAACGACGTCTGGCGCCGGCGCCGGTTCCACGTCACCGCCGCGCTGCTCGCCGGCCCGCTCGCCTACGCGCTGCTGGCGCTCGCGGCACTGGGCGGCACCCGTGGGCTCAGCGAGCTTGTGCTGATGGTCCAGGGCGACCGGGTGGCCGAGATCTTCGGCGCCAGCTTCGCGGTCGAGCTGCTGATGTGGATGGCGTACACGTTCGCCTCGATGTGCATCCTCAGCCTGGTCCCCGTCCCGCCGGCCGACGGGGGGCGCATCCTGTTCCTGCTCGGTCCGCAGAGCGAGGGCTGGCGCAAGGCGCACTACCACCTCACCGAGCGCAACATCGGCGTCGCGATCCTCCTCGCGGTGGTCCTTCTGCCGGTGCTCTTCGCGGGCTTCCCGTCCGTGCTCGGCCAGCTGACCCTGCCGCTGCTGCGCGGCCTGGGCTCGCTGATCGGGCTCGATCTGCTCTGAGCGAGGACGAGAGTTCCGCGGACCGGGCTGAGGCGACGGCGACGGCAACGGCAACGGCCGCAGGCACGGCCGCAGCAATGGCCACGGCGCCAGCAACGACCGCGGCGACCGGGGTTGCGGCGACCGGGGCTGCGGACGTCTCCGCGGCCTCGGCGGCCAGCGCGCGAGGGGGCCGCACCGAGCCGTTCGTGGTCGAGTTGGACAACTTCTCGGGGCCGTTCGACCTGTTGCTCTCGCTCATCGCCAAGCACCGGATGGACGTCACCGAGGTGGCGCTGTCGAAGGTGACCGACGAGTTCGTCGCGCACATCCGGCGTCTCGGCGACCGGTTCGACCTGGGGCAGGCCACCGAGTTCCTGGTGATCGCCGCGACCCTGCTCGACCTGAAGGCCGCCCGCCTGCTTCCCGGCGCGATCTCCGATGACGAGGCCGAGGACCTCGCCCTGCTGGAGGCGCGCGACCTGCTGTTCGCGCGGCTGCTGCAGTACAAGGCCTACAAGGAGGCCGCCTCGATCTTCAGCGCGATGATGGCGCTGGAGGCCAGGTTCGTCGCCCGGGCGGTGCCGCTGGAGCCGCGGTACGCCGCCGCGCTGCCCGAGGTCCAGATCAGCATCGGCCCCACCGAGCTCGCGGCGCTCGCCGCCCGGCTGCGGGAGCCGCCACTTCCGCCGCAGGTGGCCACCGACCACGTGCACCTGCCCAGGGTCAGCGTCCGCGAGCACATGATCGCCGTCATCGGGATGCTGCGTGAACTCGGTGTGGCCTCCTTCGGCGTGCTCTGCGTCGGGCTGCTGGAGACGATCGAGGTCGTCGCGCGTTTCCTGGCGCTGCTGGAGCTGTTCCGCGAGGGACGCATCACCTTCGAGCAGGAACGGCCGCTGGGTGAGCTCATCGTCCGCTGGGTGGCCCGCGCCGAGGATGAGGACCGTCCTGTCGGGGCCTCGCTCTACCCTGGCGAGGCAGGGCAGGACGGGCCCGCCTTCGACCCGGGTCTGCCGGATCTGACGGCCGCGGCGCCAGCCGGAGCCGGAGCAGGATCCGCGGCCGGAGCAGGATCCGCGGCCGGCGACGGATCCGCGGCCGGCGACGACGGCGGAGACTGGGACGGTGACGACGACCTGGCCGGCCGTCGGAGAAGGCCGAGGAGGCCTCGAGGAGCGAGGAGAACCACGGAGTGAGCGGCGATCCCACCCACGCGGGGGAGGCGGGGGCAACAGGCGCGACAGCAGTCGAAGAGGCGAGCCGCCCCTCGGACATCGCGCTGGTGGAGGCGGTCCTGATGGTGGCGGAACGGCCGGTGGGCGTCGCCGAGTTCGCCACCGCGCTCGACATCCCCGCCCGCCGCGTCGAGCAGCTTCTCGTCGAGCTGGCCGAGGCGTACAGGCGCGAGGAGCGCGGCTTCCGGTTGCGCCACGTCGGCAAGGGGTGGCGGCTCTACACCGCGGACGAGTGCGCGCCGTGGGTGGAGCGTTTCGTGCTCGCGGGGCAGTCGGCTCGCCTGTCGCAGGCCGCGCTGGAGACGCTCGCGATCGTCGCCTACCAGCAGCCGGTCAGCCGCGGGCGGATCTCGGCGGTGCGCGGCGTCTCGGCCGACGGGGTCATCCGTACCCTCACCGCGCGCAACCTGGTCGAGGAATGTGGCCATGACCACGAGTCGGGGGCCATCCTCTACCGGACCACCGACTACTTCCTGGAGCGGATGGGCCTGCGCGACCTTGACGAGCTGCCTCCGCTCGCACCCCTGCTGCCCGGCGTCGCGGATATCGATGACATCGTGGCGTCATGAACGGCACCGTCTCCGACCCGAACAACCCGAACGACCCCTCCGACCTCGCTGGTTCCGACCGCGATGGTTTTGACCTTGCCGACCCCGGCCGCGTCGCCGCGTCCGGCCGCTCCGGCCGGCCGGGCCAGAAGCCGGGGCCCGAGGCTGAGGGCATCCGGCTGCAGAAGGTGCTGGCCGCGGCCGGCATCGGGTCCCGCCGAGCCAGCGAGGAGCTGATCGACGCCGGGCGGGTCCGGGTCGACGGTGAGGTCGTGCGCGAGCAGGGCCGCCGGGTCGACCCGGAGCGTGCGGTCATCGAGGTCGACGGCGAGCGTGTCGTCACCCGGACGGGGCTGGTGCACCTGGCACTGCACAAGCCCCGCGGAGTGCTGTCGACGATGTCCGACGACCGTGGCCGGCCGACGATCGCCGACCTGCTCACCGAGTTCGGGACCAGGCTGTTCCACGTCGGCCGGCTGGACGCCGACAGCGAGGGCCTGCTGCTCGTGACCAACGACGGTGACCTCGCGCACCGCCTGATGCACCCCTCCTACGGTGTGCAGAAGACCTATCTGGTCGAGATCACCGGCCCCGTCCGCAAGGACCTGCCCCGCCGGCTGCGCTCGGGGGTGGAGCTGGAGGACGGCCCGGTGAAGGTCGACTCCGCCAGGATCATCGACATGGCCGCGTCCCGGGTGATGATGGAGATCGTCCTGCACGAGGGTCGCAACCACGTCGTGCGCCGGGTGATGGAGAGCGTGGGCCATCCGGTGCACCGGCTCGTCCGCGTCTCGTTCGGCCCGGTCGCGCTGGGTACCCTGCGGGCCGGCCGGGCACGGCACCTCACCCGGCACGAGGTCGGTGCCCTCTACAAGGCGGCCGGGCTGTGACGTCCAACAGGTTCGCCGCGCCGTACGTGCGGCCCGGGGTCGACACGGCGGCGGCCGACCCTCCGGCCTGGGACGACCGGAACCTGCCCGAGCTGCGGCGGGTGGCCGTCGTCGGCTCCGGGCTGATCGGTACGAGCATCGGGCTGGCACTGTCCGCGCGCGGGATCGAGGTGTTCCTGCGGGACACCGACGAGGCGCAGGTCAAGCTGGCCGAGGCGATGGGCGCCGGCCGGCCGTGGCAGGGGGAGCGGGTCGACCACGCGGTGATCGCGACCCCGCTGCCGACCGTCGCCGCCCAGCTGCGGGAGCTGCAGCGGGGCGGCCTGGCCGCCACCGTCAGCGACGCCGGCAGCGTGAAGGCACGTCTGCTGGTGGAAGCCGTCCAGCTCGGCTGTGATCTCGGCAGCTGGTGCCCGGCGCACCCGATCGCCGGGCGGGAGCGGCACGGCGCCGTGTCGGCCCGTGCGGACCTGTTCGCCGAGCGGGTCTGGGCGATCTGCCCGGTCCCGCACACCGGTGCCGACGCCGTCGCCGCGACCGCGGCGCTGGCCCTCACCTGCGGCGCCATCCCGGTCCGGACGACGCCGGAGCGCCACGACGCGACGATGGCGGTGCTCTCCCATGTGCCGCAGCTCGTGGCCAGCGTCCTCGCCGGGAGCCTGCTCGGGCTGGACTCCCACGACCTGCCGTTCGTCGGCCAGGGCTTCCGGGACACCACCCGTCTCGCCGACAGCGACGCGGCCCTGTGGGCGTCGATCATCGACGGCAACCGTGGCCCGATCGCGGAGCGGGTGCGCCTGCTCGGGCGGGAGTTCACCCACCTCGCCGACGTGCTCGCCGAAGGCACCCGGGAGGAGGTCGTCGCCGCCGTCTCGGGGGCGATGGGCCGCGGCCACCGGGGCCGGGCGCTGCTGCCCCGCAAGGCCGGTGCGAAGGCACTTCCGTGGGGGTGGGTCGGCGTCGTTCTCGACGACCGGCCGGGCCAGCTGGCGGCCCTGTTCGCCGTCATCGGCGAGTGGGAGGTCAACATCGAGGATGTCGGGCCGTTCGAACACAGCCTCGACGCCCCGGCCGGGATCGTGGAGATCGCCGTCGACCCGGCTGGCGCCGATGGCCTGGTCGAGCGGCTGACCGAGGCCGGATGGACGGCATACCGGCGCTCCTGACGGAGCAGCGAGTAGCCTGATCCGGGTCGGCCGCCCGGCAGGTGCACGTAGGGACCAACGGCTCGTGCTCCGGGGACCTCGGTGCGTGGGTTCGGCGCCGCCGGCCGGTTGCACAGAAACATGCGGGTCGACAGACACGCGTCCGGACGGAGGAGACGGGTGAGCCCCGACGACGGGTCCGCTGCGCCGGGGGTTGCGGCCACCGGCAGCCACGACGATGCTTTCGTGACGGAGGACCAGGAGACCACGCGGTCTTCGTCCTCGTCGCAGGCGGGAGCCGCTCCCGCACCCGACCCCACCCGGTCCGCCGCCGGTGGCCTCGTGGTCGCGGTGGACGGGCCCGGCGGCTCCGGGAAGAGCACCGTTTCCAGGCAGATCGCACGTCAGCTGCGGCTGCGGTACCTGGACACGGGTGCCATGTACCGGGCGATCACCCAGGTCGCGCTGGACCGGCGCATCGACATCGAGGACCCGGTCGCGGTCGCGGAGGTCGCCGAGCGCACCGTGCTCACGATCGGCACCGATCCGGACCAGTCGACGATCCACGTCGACGGAGTGAACCTCGACGAGCAGATCCGCACCCGGGCCGTCACCAACGCGGTGAGCGCGATCGCGGCCGTGCCCGCGGTGCGGGCGCGACTCGTCGCCCAGCAGCGAGAGATCATCGCCGAGTCGCTCGCCGCCGGCGGCATCGTGGTCGAGGGCCGCGACATCGGCTCGGTCGTCGCACCGGAAGCCCCCGTGAAGGTCTTCCTCACCGCGTCCACCGAGGTGCGCGCGCTGCGGCGGTCCCGCCAGCTGGGGGAGAAGGGCGTCGACGACGTGGCCCGCACCCTCGCCGAGCTTGACCGGCGAGACGCGCTCGACAGCTCCCGGACGGTCGACCCGCTGTCCATCCCGGAGGGCGCCATCGTGCTGGACTCCAGCACGCTGTCGGTCAGCGAGGTGGTGGACGAGGTCATGCGCCGCAGCGAGCACCTCCTGGCTCCGGCACCATGACCAGCCCGGACGCCGTCACCAGCCCGGACGCCCCGGCCAGTTCGGCGGGCCCGGCCGGCCAGAGTGGCGCACCGGCGGTGGATGCCGCCGCCGTCGACACCAAAGGGGCGGGCGCCGTCGACACGGTGAGCGTGGCTGAGGAGGCCGCGGAGGCGCCCGCGGCGCAGGTGGCGCTGGCGCGACCGGCCGAGCTGGCCGCCCAGCCCACCGCCTCGTCGTCGGGCACGTCCCCGGCCGCCGCGTCCCCGGCCGCCGCGTCCCCGGCCGCCACGGCCGCGGCGTCCACGGCAGCGAGCCGGGCCGGGGCCCGCGGCACGGCGCCGGCGCACCGCGGCGCGGCGTCCAAGCCGTTCAACGACATCACGCACCGCGTGCTCAAGCCGCCGGTGCGCTGGGTGCTCAACCACCTCGTGATGAGTGTCACCCACGAGGGCTGGGAGAACATTCCCCGCGACGAGCCCCTGATCTTCGCCGGCAACCACAGCAGCTGGATGGACGGCCCGCTGGTCGTCATCGAGGCGCCGCGCACCGTGCGGTGCCTGGTGAAGTCCGAGATGTACAAGGGCATCGTGGGCTGGTGGCTGACATTCGTCGGCCAGATCCCGGTGGACCGCGGCCGCCCGGACCGGGCCGCCCTGCACACCGCGCTGGACGAGCTCAGCCGCGGCGGCGCCATCGGCGTCTTCCCCGAGGGCACCCGCGGCAGCGGCGAGATGGCCGCCGTCCAGCACGGCATCGCCTACCTCGCGGTGCACGGGCGGTGCCGGGTGCTGCCGGTGGCCTGCATCAACACCGGGGACGCACTGCCGAAGGGCGCGCGCTGGCCGCGGCGTTCGGTGAAGTGCCGGGTGGTGTTCGGTGAGCCGTTCGCGGTGGAGGTGCCGGCGAACCCCCGGTCCCGGCGAGCACTCGCCGCGGTCGCGGAGGACATCCGGGTGCGCCTGGCGGACCATCTGACGACCGTGCGTGCCGGTGCGTCCGGGGAATCCGCGGCGGCGGAGTAAGTTCTACCGGATCGCTGTTTGTTCCGGGTGTGTCTGACGGGCCCGCCTTCCGCGGACGGGCAGCTCGTCAACCACACCCACCGAGATGTCCAGCCCGAGCCGGATGTCCAGCCCGAGCCGGAGTGCAGCAGTCATGAACATCGAAGACCTCGCCGCCGAGACCCACGACGACCTCGCGGGCCGGGGCTCCTCGGCGTCGGGGCCGGCCGCCGGCGGTCAGCCGGTGCTCGCCGTCGTCGGGCGGCCCAACGTCGGTAAGTCGACGCTGGTCAACCGCATCCTCGGCCGCCGCGCCGCGGTCGTCGAGGACACTCCCGGCGTCACCCGCGACCGCGTCGCCTACGACGCGGTCTGGAACGGCCGTCGGTTCACCGTCGTCGACACCGGCGGCTGGGAGCCGGACGCCCGCGGCCTCGCCGCCAGGGTGGCCGAGCAGGCCCGGGCCGCCCTCGACACGGCCGACGGCGTGCTGTTCGTCATCGACACCACGGTCGGCGCGACCGACGCGGACGAGGCCGTCGCCAGGGTCCTGCACCGGTCGGGCCGGCCGGTCATCCTCGCGGCGAACAAGGTCGACGACGCGCGGACCGAGGCCGACGCGGCCGCGCTGTGGAGCCTGGGCCTGGGTGAGCCGTACCCCGTCTCCGCGCTGCACGGCCGCGGTAGCGGTGACCTGCTCGACGCGGTCCTCGCGGTGCTGCCCGAGGCGCCCAGGGAACGCTTCGTCGAGGAGGACGGCCCGCGGCGGGTGGCGCTGATCGGCCGGCCGAACGTCGGCAAGTCCAGCCTGCTCAACAAGATCGTCGGTTCGGAGCGCTCGCTGGTGCACGACGTCGCCGGCACCACCCGCGACCCGGTGGACGAACTCGTCACCGTCGGCGGCGAGACGTGGATGTTCATCGACACGGCCGGTCTGCGGCGGCGGGTGAAGGAGGCGTCCGGCGCGGAGTACTACTCCTCGCTGCGGACGGCGTCCGCGCTGGAGGCCGCCGAGGTCGCGATCGTGCTGCTCGCCGCCGACGAGCCCATCACCGAGCAGGACCAGCGGATCATCAGCATGGTCACCGAGGCCGGGCGGGCCCTCGTGCTGGCGTTCAACAAGTGGGACCTGCTCGACACCGAGCGCCGGCTCGACCTGGAGCAGGAGATCGTCCGGGACCTCGGCCGCGTCGCCTGGGCCCCCCGGGTGAACATCTCCGCCCGCACCGGCCGCGCCACGGACAAGCTCGCGCCGGCCCTGCACACCTCACTGGAATCCTGGGGCACCCGCATCCCGACCGGGCGTCTCAACGCCTGGCTAACCGAGATCGTCGCGGCGACGCCGCCGCCGTCACGGGGCGGCAAGATCCCCCGCGTGCTGTTCGCGACCCAGGCCGGGGTGCGCCCGCCGCGCTTCGTCGTGTTCACCACCGGCTTCCTGGAGTCGGCGTACCGCCGGTTCCTGGAGCGCAAGCTGCGGGAGGACTTCGGCTTCGCCGGCACCCCGATCGAGATCTCGATCCGGGTCCGCGAACGCGCCGACCGCCGGGCCTGACGCCGACCAGTACCTTCGCGGCCAGCTCCGGGGGATCGGCTCGTTTCTTCTGGTCACTCCTGCGCTGCCTGGCGGCCGGAAGCGGGGCCGGTTGGCCGCCGCCGGCTCCGCCCGGCACTCGCGCAGTAGCCGCTATGCGACCACGCGGGCGTACCGCTGCCCTGGGCCGAGCCGTGGGGCAGATGTATCCCCAGGTGGATGAACAACTGCCAGGCCCTTCGTTCATCGTCGCCCGACCGCTTGACTACTGCTACTCTAGGTAATTAGTCAAGTGCGTAGAGGAGTTTCGATGACGGGTCCGGCAGCGTCCGTTCGTCGAGCGATCCCGGTTCGCGGCCGGCGGGCGACGGCCTGGCCCGATCATCAGCATGTGCCCGAGCTCGGCACCTGGCCGACCGCCCACGTGGCGGCCGACCAGGAGGCGCGGCGTGGCCCGACCGCGGCGGCGGACGGGCGGCATCGATCGCCTGAGCTGGTGCCCGGAACCCTGTACCGGTTCGTGCAGGGCGTCGACGAGCGCCCCACGCCGATGTCGCCTGAGCAGCTTCAGAGCCTGCATGACCCGTTCGCCGCCCGCCTGCTGGCTTCTGGCGTCTTTCCGATGACACTGCCGGAGCTGCTCGGCGGCCTGACCGAGGCCAGGCTGCTGCTGCGGCAGCGGTCCTACGTCATGGGCGAGGCTGGGCAGATCCCGCCGGAGCAGGCCCGGCAGGCGAACCTGTTCCGGGACCTGCGCTACGTCGTGATCCGCTCCGACCACGGCGGCGAGGCTGACCTGCTGGTCAGCACCAGCGCGGTCGACCCGCCGGAGATCACCTTCCTGCAGGTCGCGGCCTGGGATGACGAGCACGGCCTGTTCAACTACTACATGCGCGTCGCTGGTAGCTGGGTGTGGGGCGGCGACTCGTACAGCGCGCTCGCCCCGGAATCTCGCGGTAGGGGGTGTTTCGACAGCCATGTCAACGGCAGCGTAGTGATGAAGGAACTACGCGCGCCCTGGCTGCACTGGAAGTCGATGAAGGCAGGGGTGCGGCTCGACGACGACGACCCACTGCGCACCGAGCCGCTGTTCCGCGACGCCGACGGCGCGGAGGACCTCGAGCTGCTCGTCCGCGCCTCGGTGAGCAGATGGACGCACGCTCGACTCGACCGGGTCGACCGGGCTGGGCGGATCGACCACCCGGACTGGCTGCTGCGCCACCTGTGTACCAGCACGACCGTGAACCTCGCGAGCTCCGACCAGGAGAGCCGGGTGCTCGCCGCGTCGCAGGACGAGAACGACCGGCTTGTCGTCCCGACCAGCTTCTGGCTCGACGTCGACCTGTTGCTGAACACTCTGGAGATCCCGGCGAACTTCGACCCGGTGGCTGTGCCGGTGGCGCTGTATGCAGCCAGCCTGCACAAGTATGACTACGCGCTGGTCGAGGGGGACTTCCGCCAGCCGGGCGACACCCACTTCGCGTTCTGCGTGCCGGAGCCGGCGTTCGAGGACACTGAGGTGGTCAGGCAGATGGTGAGACGTGGGCTGCTCACACCACGCCTGGTGGCCTGCGTGGCGATGGTGGACTTCCCGAACCCTGTGTTCAGCGATGCCCGGGAACGGCTGCTCGAGTACGTACCGGACGGCCCTTTGGACCTGCCGGCCGGCGTGCCGGGCCGGTTGGCAGCGGAGTTCGCCGCTGCGATCCTCGCCGTCGCCGAGAAGACTCCTGACGGCAGCCCAGAGCGGGAGTTCGCCGCGAACTGGCAACTCGGCGACAGCGGTTGGCAGGATGCCTTCGCCACCCGCCTGGAGGACTACATGAAGGCGGTCACCGCACAGGCTGCCATGCCAGCCGGGTTCGATGCCTACGTCCGGTTGGCGGAATCCCGGCGGAACCGGTTTCGGGCGATGCGCCTCGCCGAGTTCACGCTCACCCTGCCGACCACCAACATCCCGCGAGGCGCTCCGCCGCTGCGGATGACCGCTGGCGGCGCCGTGACCACATGACCGCCGCGGCCACATGAACGCGCGGTGATCTGCGGCTGCCGCGGCGACAGATCGATCACCTTGTCGGGTGGTCCGGCGCCAGCCGGGCGGCGGGCCCGTCGAGAGGAGCTGCAATGACGGTACTGAACCAGTTCGATCCACCTGGGCACCTGACCGACCTCGACGCGAACGGCAGGGCGGTGTGGAGCAGCTTCATCTCGGAGCAGTTCGACGCGTCCGCCGCCGGCCGGCGTGACCACCTCAACGACGCCCCGCGGGCCCGCTTCTACAACCCGACCAGGGTCGACACCGCCCCCGACGCGCAGACCAGTGACATCAGCTGGATCGCGTTCCCGCGTAACATCAAGGTCAACTCGGTAGCGGACATCCAGCGTTGGCGGCGCGCCGACGCCTCGCGCGACGTGCAGGACGAGTACTGCGAGTGGAGCGTCACCCGAAACGAGCAGGGCCAGATCACCCGGGTGGACTTCACCTGCGAGGGCCCGGAGTACTGGGAGGTGCTCGCCCAGCTGGACCCGGCCAGGGTCGTCCGGCTCTACCAGGAGTTCGTCAGCCCCAAGGTGAGCCAGGGCGACCTGTTCGACGCCTCCGGCAACTATGTGCGGCGCAATCCCTGGAACACCGGAACCGTCCAGGGTGCGATGCACCTGGTCCAAGGGGCGAACACGCTCTCCGCCGAGATCGAGCTCGCCGCCGCCGCGACCATCGTCCGCGTGGTCAACGACACCGAGCTCACCAGCGAGCAGGAGCTGATCAAGTGCTCGCAGTACGGTGACGCCACCCGCAACAGCGACCCGCACATAGGCGGGGTGGTCAACGGCCTGGCCCGCCTCGACGCCGACATCACCCTCGCCAACCCGGTCGGGCTGTACTTCGACGACCTGTCGACGGCGGGTTGGGAGAGTCCGGACGGCTCCGACCCGAAGCGGTTCTGGACCTACACCCGCGGCGAGGACGGCCACCCGGTGCGCGCGGCCTTCGAGGTGCCGGCAAGTGAGAACTTCACCGTCAGTGACATTAGTGTCGGCGGCCAGCCGATCCGCTTCGGCGCGCAGATCGCCGATTTCATCAGCATCAGGCTGACCGGGGTCGCGTGCCGGATCGGGAAGAGCCGGGTGGCGCCGATGCCCTGTGTCGCGCCCACTCTGGACGTGACCGGTGCGCCGGTGACACCCGCCCCTGTCGCCGCCGCCGGTCCGTCACCCTCCGCCGCGATCCGTGACATGGACGTGATCGCCACCCGCTGACACCGGGCCGACCGGCAAACCGCCGGTGGCGGGGCGACCCGAACGCCGGCAGACCGCGCAGGAAGCGTGCCCGGATCGTCCCGCTGATCACGGAGACGCCTGTCCGGGTGCAGGTAGCGCTGGGTCGTGGTCAGTTGGTCTGTGACCGCCACGGGATAGTCCCTGAGTCGCCATCTGACCGGCTGGTCCCAGAGACGAGACGGAAGAGCCGTCGGACCGAGGCCTTTCCAGGATTGTCTGACGGACGCGAAAAAGCCCGCTGAGCAGGTGGTTTACCTGTTCGGCGGGCTAATCAAACCGCACTGTCGGGACGACAGGATTTGAACCTGCGACCCCCAGACCCCCAGTCTGGTGCGCTACCAAGCTGCGCCACGTCCCGTTCTGACCAACGTTACCCTACCGGAAAACCGGCCCCTCGACCGTGCCGGATGGACCCGGGGTGTGAGGTGAGGTGCGACGCCGCCCCCAGTGATCAGGGGTGGAGCCTGCCTGCGGTGCTGGTTGGCTGGCGCAACCGTATCGCATGGGGGATCGACCGCGTCCGTGGGGGTGGCGCGGGTGTCGCGGCTCGCCTGAGATCCGGGATCGGCCGGTGCGGCGAACGCACACCGGCCGATCCCATCCTCATTTCTGGGGAGGGTCGGCTCAGATGGACCCGTGCCCGCGACGGCGCATCCCCGCGCCGATCAGGAGGGCACCGAGGCCGGCGCCGGCGATCGGCAGCAGCGGCGAGCTGTCCCCGCCGGCCGCGCCACCGCCACCGGCACCGACGCCGCCCACCGGGGCGCCGCCGACACCGACGCCGACCGCGCCACCTGCGATGACACCTGCGCCGACCGCGCAGTCGCGGTCCTTGTCATCCTTGTCGGCGAACCAGTCGTCCTTGTCGTCCTTGCCCTGGTCCTTGTCGTTGAACTTGTCGTCCTTGTCAAAGTCCTTGCCGTCCTTGCCGTCGACCTTGTCGTCGACCGCGGCGCGGGCTTCCTTGTCGTCCTTGTGGTCCTTGTCCTTGTCGCCGAAGATGTCCCAGTCGTCCTTGTCCTTCTGGTCGGCGCACTTGCCCTTGTCATCGAAGATGTCGGCGTGCGCGGCCGTCAGGCCCGGCCCGAAGGTGAGGATGACGGAAGCCGCGCTCGACATGGCGAGAAGCGCGGCGCTCCGTCCCATTCCCTTCCTCATTTGGTCCCCTCTCTCACACATGGTGACTACCCGATCACTGCGAGTGACACCATAGCGAGGACTGGTCCGGATGGGACGCAGCGAGACGGCGTGGTGCGACAGGTTCGAACGGCCGTGGGCTCGGTCGCGGACGGTGTGGCATTCCATTGCGGGACTTGGGGTGAGCCGCGCTCCCTGTGCCCATCGCCCGCGCTTGGTCGATGTGACCGGGGCTGGTGTGCGCGCTCGTGCGACGCGCCCCTTGACTACGGTCCGCATCCTCCTCGTGTCGTTAGCATCACGTTACGTAGTTCCTGGAGGTCGTCGCGGGAGATCGTCCCGGGAGGCTCCCGGAGGACGGAGAGCGCTGTGGGACGTGCGGAGTCGGGGCGGTTGCCGACGCGGATGACGTTTTCACGCCTCCTGCTCGTCGCGGGCGCGGTGCTGATCGTCGGAAGCGGGTTCCGCCTGGCCGATGTCGGTTCCGATGCTCCTTCGGACACGGAGCGTGTGGCGGAGAGCGGCCTGGGTGCGGACGTCGGTCGCGCCGGCGCGGCGGGCACCCCGGGTCCTTCCGGCGCCCCGGGCGCGAGCGCGACGCCCCTGCCGACGCTCCCACCGGTCGTGGTGACCGATCCGACCCGGGTGCGGATCCCCGTGATCGGCGTGGACGCCCCGATCATCCGGCTCGGTCTCAACGGCGACGGCTCGCTGGACGTGCCGAAGAAGTGGGGAGAGGTCGGCTGGTACGACAAGGGCCCGGCACCGGGCGCGATGGGGCCCTCAGTGCTCGTCGGCCACTACGACTCGACCTCTGGACCGGCGGTGTTCTACCGGCTGCGGGCGCTGCGTCCCGGTGACCAGATCGAGGTCTCGTCTCCGGCCGGCCTGAAGACGACCTTCACCGTGGACCGGACCGAGGACGTGACCAAGAAGACGTTCCCGACCGATCGGGCCTACGGGCCGGTGAACCGTCCGGAGCTGCGTCTGATCACCTGCACCGGTGCCTTTGACGAGAAGACCAAGCACTACCTCAGCAACCTGATCGTCTACGCGCACGCCAACAGCATTCCCGCGGCGCCTTCCACCGCTGTCGGACCAGCCGCGCCCGGCGCGGCTGGCGGGACAGCGGTGGCGCCCGCCGCGGCAGGGTCGCCCGCGCCTGCTCCGGCTGGTCCCGCTCCGGCCGGTTCCATGGCGCCGGCTCCGGCCGGTTCTGCGGCGCCGGCACCGGCCGGTCCGGCGCCGGCGGTGCTGCCAGGCCCGACGGTCCCTGCAGGCGGGCCTGCGGCGCAGTCATCACTGCCGGTGGTTCCGAGCCGGCCGGTCTCGGCGGTGCCAGGTGCGCACTAGCGGCGGGGTGTCCCGATGGAGGTGGGGGCCGGTTGTGCCGAAGGTGGATCCGGCGGCCACTGACCACAGCCCCGTCGGCCCGCATGAGAACCTCCAGGACGGCGAACTCCTTGCGGGACAGCAGGATGAAACGACCGTCCCGGGACACCTGGTGCCGCGGCACGTCCAGCTCGACACCGGGCGAGGGTCCGGTGCTCCGCAGCGACCACGACACGGATTCCGATGAGGGCCCGGTGTTCGCGGGCGAGGCGGGGCCTGGCGACGGCCCGGCACCTGGCCTCCCCGGCGCTCCCGACCCGAAGGTCACCAGCGCGCTCGGCCAGTGCGCGCAGGAGGCAGGCCTGCCCGGTCTCGCTCTGGAAACGCGCTCAGCGGACGGGACCACCACATCGGTGGTGGTCGTGAGCGCGGCCCGCGAGTAGGCCGAACCTGATTCTCAGCCGCGTCAGGTGTGCACCGGTTCGGCCCGTTGCTGGACCACCGAGCACGCCTGACGCGGCTTCGACCTGCTCCGTGGTCACCCAGGCGAACGGCACCCCGGTCGATGATCGCCCGCGGCAGCATGGCGATCGCGTGGCGGGGCTTGGTCCCGGACTCGACCCGGCAACGGGACCCGGGGCGGGTTCCCGGTGGGTCGCCAACGGTGGGAATTTCATTCAGTGGTCCTGCTCTGGTCTTCCGGGGGCCGGGGATGCGCAGGGTGGCGGGACGGCCCGATTCCGGCACGTCGGTGTGTGATTCGCATGGCCAATGTGTATTGCCCGGGCGCCGCTCCCTTGGCGGCGCCGCGGCGATGGCACTGCCGGCGGTACACGGGGGTGTTCGCGTGATGCACCACCAAGGGTGGTATCCCGTCTACGGACGACCTTCGCGTTGTGTTTCGAACGCATTGCCTGGAGGCGCCGCACAGGCGCCCGCCAACGGTGTCAGACCACGGTCTGGGGGGTGGCGCTGCGGTCGCCGCCGATGGCCGTCCGGGCCGCCGTCCACCCCTGCGGGTGCCGCCGGATTCCCTATACCAGGCAGGCTCCGCTGGGCATTGCCCGGGCTGGGAGCGTGGGTCGATCCGGACGGCACCCAGCCGGTTCGCTCCGACAGAAAGTAAGCAGCTATTTCCGCATCGTGATCGGACGGTGTGGTGGGTGATTGTTGTGTGGGGGGTGATTGTCGGCCGCCTGTCGAAGTCCACTATCTTCAGCAGCGGCACCTGCGCGCAGATCTAATCGAGAGTGCCGAGCACCGCCCGATGTATGTAAAGCGTCAAGCCGAAGCGCCGCGTCCCGCCCCCGGCCTGACGACCCCTCCGAGACAGGTGGGGCGGGACGAGGGATGTCGGCTGCCGGCAAGTGGGTACCCCCGTGCCCGATCTGCTGGTCGACCGTCCGGTCCCGTCGGCCGATTGCGGCCGGTGGGACGGCGCGTTGCCGAACCTGGCAGCGTGTTTCGCAGGCGCCGGAGAGAGAAGGACTCGCGTTGCCCCGTCGCGGAATTGCCTGGCTGCCTGAGGACTGGGACCAGTTCGTCAAGGGGCGGCAGCGCTCCTCGAACGTCCGATCCGGCACCGGCTCCCGACGAGGTGGCCAGCCGCCCCGGCGCGCCGCGACGATCGCCGCCTTCACGACCGGGACGCTCGCCGCGTCCACCGCCGCGTTCGCCGCGACGGTGCCTTCCACGCCTGACACCTCCGCCTCCCTTGAGCCGGGCACGACCCAGACGGCGTCCGTACTGCCGGGCCAGGGCCAGAGCAGCCCCGAGGACGAGGCGTCGGCGGCCGCCGCGGCCGCCGCCGCTCCGCTGGCGGGGGCGATCGCCGCCTCCGAGCCGATCTTCACGAACATCGAGCTGACCACCGACGGCTCCACCGTGGCCCCGAACGCGCCGGTGGTCCTCACGGTCCGGGCCAGAGAGGCGAGCGGCACCCCGCTGGGCAACCAGCAGGTCCGCGTCGTGGTGGTCAACGGGCCGAAGTGGCAGACCACCCGGGCGCTCACGACCGACGCCAACGGCCAGGCCCAGATCACCGCGCGGCTGCTCAGCACGACCACGATCACCGCGGTGTTCGACGGCACGAGCGCGCTGCGGCCGTCGGTCGCCACGTCGGCCACGATCACCATCAAGGCGCCGACGACGACGTCGTCGTCGCGTTCCAGCGTCAGCCAGGCGATCCCCTCGGTGATCCCGGGCAGCTCCATCGGGGAGAAAGCGGTCTACCTGGCCTCGCTGCAGAAGGGCAAGCCGTACGTGTGGGGGGCGGAGGGCCCCTACTCGTTCGACTGCTCAGGGCTGGTGCAGTACGTCTTCAAGCAGCTCGGCCGATCGTTGCCGCGTACGGCGCAGGGGCAGTACAACGCCTCGACCCACGTCCCGCAGTCCGGCAAGCAGCCGGGCGACCTGATCTTCTACGGTACCGAGAACAACATCTACCACGTGGGTATCTACGCGGGGAACGGCTACATGTGGGCCGCGCCGCAGACCGGTGGTGTGGTGTCGCTGCGGCCGATCTACAGCTCCACCTACAAGGTCGGGCGGATCATGTGATGGCGGCCCGCCGCGGACGACACTCGATGACCTCAGCGACACACATCCGCTAGCGTCAGGGCACGACCCGCGTCCCGAGGTCGGCGCGCGAGGCCGTTGGCACCGTCGGTGCCGCCACGCGCATGGCCGGGTCGGGGAGGAGGGACTCGGCGTGACGGCGGCTACGCAGGCCTCCGACCGGATCTGGACCATTCCGAACCTGCTGTCAGGTCTGCGGCTGCTGGGCGTCCCGCTGTTCCTGTGGCTCGCGCTCGGGCCGGAGGCGGACGGCGCGGCACTCGGGGTGCTCGCCTTCGCCGGCGTGAGCGACTACCTCGACGGCAAGCTCGCCCGGGTTCTGAACCAGACCAGCCGCCTCGGGGTGATGCTCGACCCGCTGGCCGACCGGCTCTACATCCTCGCCACGATCGTCGCCCTCACCCTGCGCGACATCGTCCCGTTGTGGTTCGCGGTACTGCTCGTCGCCCGCGACGCCGCGCTGCTGCTGCTGGTTCCGATCCTGCGCCGGCTCGGTGTCGGTACCGCCCTTCCCGTCCACTACCTGGGCAAGGCCGCGACCTTCAACCTGCTCTACGCCTTCCCGCTGCTGTTGCTGTCGGCCGGCGATTCGTGGCTGGCCACGGCGGCACGTCCGGTCGGGTGGGCGTTCGCCATCTGGGGTGTCGCCCTGTACTGGTGGTCCGGCCTCCTCTACTTCGAACAGGCCCGCCGCCTCGCCGTCGAACGCGCACGGCCGGTGGCGTCCGCGACGTCCGGGAAGATCGGGAGGTAAGGCCGTGAGAGCCGTCGTCATGGCGGGCGGCGAGGGCACCCGGCTGCGGCCGCTGACCGCGAACCTGCCGAAGCCGCTGCTGCCGGTCGTCAACCGGCCGATCATGGAACATGTCCTGCGCCTGCTCAAACGGCACGGGTTCGACGAGACCGTCGTGACGGTCCAGTTCCTCGCGGCGATGATCCGGAACTACTTCGGGTCCGGTGACGAACTGGGCATGCACCTGTCCTACGCCACCGAGACAACCCCGCTGGGTACCGCCGGCAGCGTCAAGAACGCCGAGGACGCGCTGCGGGACGAGCAGTTCCTCGTCATCAGCGGTGACGCGCTGACCGACATCGACCTGACCGACCTCGTCGCCTTTCATCGGGAGCAGGGCGCGCTGGTCACCGTCGCGCTCAAGTCGGTGCCGGACCCGTTGGAGTTCGGCATCGTCATCGCGGGCGAGGACGGGCGGATCTCCCGCTTCCTGGAGAAGCCGACCTGGGGCCAGGTGTTCTCGGACACGGTGAACACCGGCATCTACGTGATGGAGCCGGAGGTGCTCGGGTACGTCCCGGCGGGCGAGGCGGTCGACTGGTCGGGGGACGTCTTCCCGCGGCTGGTCGAGGCCGGTGCCCCGGTATTCGGCTACGTCGCCGGCGGCTACTGGGAGGACGTGGGCACCATCGCGAGCTTCCAGCGGGCCCAGGCCGACGTGCTGAACCGGCAGGTGGACGTCGAGATCGGCGGTTTCGAGCTCTCCCCGGGCGTGTGGATCGGCGAGGACGCGGACGTGCATCCGGACGCGGTCCTCAAGGGCCCGCTGATGGTCGGTGACTACAGCAAGGTCGAGGCCGGCGCGGAACTGCGCGAGTTCACCGTGCTCGGCAGCAACGTGGTGGTGAAGCGCGGCGCCTTCCTGCACCGCGCGGTCGTCCAGGACAACGCGCTGATCGGGCCGCGGACGAACCTGCGCGGCTGTGTGATCGGCAAGAGCACCGATGTGCTGCGGGCCGCGCGTATCGAGGAGGGCGCGGTCATCGGGGACGAGTGCGTCATCCAGGAGGAGGCGTTCGTCTCCCACGACGTCAAGGTGTACCCGTTCAAGACGATCGAGGCCGGCGCGGTCGTCAACACCAGCGTGATCTGGGAGTCGCGCGGGCAGCGCTCGCTGTTCGGGCCGCGCGGCGTCTCCGGGCTGGTCAACGCGGAGATCACGCCCGAGCTGGTGGTGCGGCTGGCCAGCGCCTACGCGACGACCCTGAAGAAGGGCTCCACCGTCACGACGGCCCGGGACGGCTCCCGGGCCGCCCGAGCGCTCAAGCGCGCGGTGATCAGCGCGCTGACGGCGGGCGCGATCAACGTCCGTGACCTGGAGGTGGCCCCGCTGCCGGTCGCGCGGTTCGACGTGCGGACCTCCGACGCGGCCGGCGGCATCATGCTGCGCTCCAAGCCCGGCGACGCGGAACGTATCGACATCGTCTTCCTCGACGCGGACGGCCACGACCTCTCGCCGGCCGCGCAGCGCAAGCTCGACCGGGTCTTCAGCCGGCAGGAGTTCCGCCGGGCCTTCCCCGGCGAGATCGGTGACCTGCGTTTCCCCGCGCGCACGGCCGACGTCTACAGCCAGGATCTGCTGGACCGGGTCGACACCAGCGGGCTGGCCGAGGCTGATCTCAAGGTGGTCGTAGACCCGTCCGGTGGAGCGGCGTCGCTGCTGCTGCCGACGCTGCTCGGCCGGCTCGGCGTGGATGTCCTGACGGTCAACGGCCGGCTGGACGAGACGTACCCCGAGCGCGGCGCGGCGCAGGAACGCCGGGCTCTGGACCGGCTCGGCGCGCTGGTGGCGAGCTCGCGGGCCGCCTTCGGGGTCCGGTTCGACCACATCGGTGAGCGGATCACGATCGTCGACGAGCGCGGTGACCTGATCAGCGACGAGCGGGCGCTGCTGGTCATGCTCGACCTGGTCGCGGCGGAGAACCGCGGGGCCACCGTCGCGGTGCCGGTCGCCACCACGCGGGTCGCCGACCAGGTCAGCCGGTTCCACGGGCTGACCGTGCGGCGGATGCCGATGTCGGGCGCGGGGCTGTCCAAGGTCGCCGAGGACGAGCGGGTCGTGTTCGCGGCCGACGGCAAGGGCGGGTTCGTCGTTCCCGAGTTCGCGCCGGTGATCGACGGTCTCGCCGCGTTCATCCGGCTGGTCGCGCTGGTCGCGCGGACCCGGCTCACTCTGAGCGCGATCGACGCGCGGATCCCGCCGGTGGCGATGGTCCGGTCCTCGGTGCCCACGCCGTGGGCGGAGAAGGGACTGGTCATGCGCCGCGTCGTCGAGTCGGTCGGCGGTGACTCCGGGACACAGGTGGACACGACGGATGGTGTGCGGGTCGTGAACCCGGATGGTTCGTGGGCGCTGGTGCTGCCGGATCCGTCCGAGGCTGTGACCCACCTGTGGGCCGAGGCCGCGGACCTGGGTGACGCGCAGCGGCTCCTCCGCCGTTGGAGCGCCGTGGTGGAGGCCACACCCCCGGTGGAGGCCACCACCGGCCAGCGCTGACCGGTCGGCCGGGAGCCGTGGCGGTCCGCCGGCGCGGGGCGGAGGCCGCGGAACGCGGCGGGGAGGTCACGGCTCCGGTTCGGGCATCGGCAAGAATGCCGGGTGTGCAGGCACGGACCCAGACGGCGCTCGAGCGGGTGGCCGCGACGGCGCTCGATCCGGGCTACGCGCAGGCGTCGGCGGGTCGTCCACCCGCCCGCCCGGGGCGTCGGCGGGGGTCTCGTCGCGCGCGGCGCAACCGCTGGCATTCGCTCGCGATGCCGCTTGCGCTGCTGCTGACGGGGCTGCTGACGGCACTGACCATCCGCCAGGGGATGGCGGCGCTGCCTGCGGGGGAGCGGCTGCAGGCGCGGCTGAGCGCCGAGTACGAGACGCGCTCGGCGAACCGGGACGACCTGGCCGCCGACGTGCGTGAGCTGCGTTCGGCCATCGCGGACCTGCGCGCGCGCCAGCGGTCCGCCGACGACGCCTGGGACACCGCCACCGCACGGATCGGCGCGCTGGCCGCTCCGGCGGGGCTGGCGGCGGCCCGGGGCCCGGGGGTGCGCCTGACCCTCACCGACCCGGCGGCCGGCCCGCCCGCGGACGCGGGGAACCCGCGGCCGACGGCGGAGCTGACGCCGGGCGGCCGGCTCGCCGACCACGACCTGGCCGACATGGTGAACCTGCTGTGGAGCGCGGGTGCCGAGGCGGTGGCGGTCAACGGTGTTCGGCTCACCGCCCTGAGCGCGGTACGCGCGGCGGGTGACGCGATCCTGGTGGGGCTCAGCGCGGTCGAGGCGCCCTACGTCCTCGACGCCATCGGCGACTCCGCGGCGATCGTGTCCCGGGTGTCGGCCGCGCCGGTCACCGTGCGGCTGCGTACCCGGGCCGGCGCGCCACCGGACGCGGTGACAATCGCCCGGCTCGGCGCGGTGACCCTGCCGGCGGCCGCGGACCCCAGCCTCCGATACGCCCGAGGGAGTGGATCATGACACGTGCGGCCGCGATCACCGGCCTGGTCGCGATCGTCGTCGGAGTCCTCGCCGGGCTGCTGGCCACACCGCAACCGCCCGGGTGGCTGGATCCGTATCTGCCGGTGGCTGTCCTGGCCGCGGTCGACGCCGCGGTCGGAGGGCTGCGCGCGGCGCTGGAACGTGTCTTCTCCGACCGTGTCTTCGTCGTGTCCTTCCTGTCGAACGTCGTGCTGGCGGTCGCGCTCGTCGCTCTGGGCGACGCGCTGGGTGTGGGGGGTGCGCTCTCGACCGCGGTGCTCGTCGTGTTCGGGATCAGGATCTTCACGAACGCCGGCACGATTCGCCGTCTGGTGCTGAAGTCGTGACGACAGACGGTGTGGTCGGGCCCGCCCCGCCCCCGCCCGCCCCGGCTGTCGCCTCCCCGACTGTCGGGAACGGGACACCGGGCGGCGGTTCCCGGTTT
Organism: Parafrankia irregularis; assembly: GCF_001536285.1. Taxonomy (NCBI): domain Bacteria; kingdom Bacillati; phylum Actinomycetota; class Actinomycetes; order Frankiales; family Frankiaceae; genus Parafrankia; species Parafrankia irregularis. The sequence goes on from NZ_FAOZ01000028.1 coordinate 89,776, forward strand.
CGGCTCGTTCGGCTTGCGTCGATCCTGATGCTCGCGCTGCTCGGGTTCGGGGTCACCGTCGTGATCCGATCGGCGGACTCGGCGGACCATCTCGCCCGGGTGCGTCCGGACGAGCTCGCGAGCCGGCTGGACAGCCTCTCGATCGGTGGGCAGCGGCTACAGGTCGAGGCGAGCGGGCTGCAGGAGACCCGAGCGGCGCTCGCGGACGACGGCCGCGCCCAGGCCGAGCTCGACCGGGCCCGTCAGGAGGCCGACACGCTGGCGGTGCTCGCGGGGACAGCCCCGGTCACCGGGCCGGGCCTCACGCTCACGGTCAGTGACCCGCGCGGCAACGTCGACGCCTGGATCCTCGTTGACGCGCTCCAGGAGCTGCGGGACGCCGGCGCCGAGGCCATCGAGCTGTCCGGGGTGCGCGTCGTGGCCTCGACCTACATCATCGACGCCCCTGGCGGGGGGATGACGGTGGACGGCGCCACGGTCGCCGCGCCCTACGTGCTGCGCGTGATCGGGGAAGCGCACACACTTGCCCAGGCGATGCGGATCCCCGGCGGGGTGCTCGATACGGTAGCTACCCGGGATGGCGCGCAGGCCGAGATCACGAACTCCGACCGGATCGAGATCGGGGCCCTGCGCACCGTGCCGAGCCCCCGTTTCGCCCGTCCGGCGGACTGATCGGCCGGTGTTCGACACCACGACCCAGGAGGCGATTGCGCTGTATCCCGACGACCTGAAATACACCCGTGAGCACGAGTGGGCCCGGGCCGACGGGAACCGGGTGCGTGTCGGTATCACCGCGTACGCCCAGGAGGCGCTGGGTGACATCGTCTTCGTCTCGCTGCCCGAGGTCGGGGAGGAGGTCTCGGAGGGTGAGCCGTGCGGCGAGGTCGAGTCGACCAAGAGCGTGTCGGACATCTACGCGCCCGTCTCGGGCACGGTCACCGCACGCAACGAGGTGCTGTCCTCCGCTCCGGAGCTGGTGAACTCGGACCCGTACGGCGACGGCTGGCTGGTCGAGGTCACGGTGGCGGATCCGTCGGTGCTCGACGAGCTCCTCGACGCGGCGCAGTACCGGGACCACGTCAAGGAGCAGTGAGTCCTTTCCGTCGCTGGTTCCGGCCTGCCGCGACAGCGCCCGACAGAAGTGAGACGGAGAAGGCTCAGCAGGCCGGCTTCCGGAAAAGTCAGGCGATCCGTACACGCATCGTGGCAGGCCGGTCATGAGTCGGCCGTGCATAGCTGCTCGGAGTGGCGCTCATCGTCGGTGCTGTGGCTATCTGTCCGATATGTCGGCGCGAGCGGATTGTCAAGCGGCCTGCGCTCGCCGCATGCGTCCGGTGACGCCACGCCGAACAATCGCCCGACGCATCCTTTTCACGACGGTGCTCCTGATGCACTAGCCTCGGAGTGCGCCGTGACGGGATCGGGTGCGGCCACTGCCGCGTTCGACCGTCCGCGTGCGGTGATGGCTCGGGTACCTCGGGTTTCGCCGGGTACTTCGGGTCCACCCCTGTCGGGCACCACTCCAGCCGCCGCGAGGGCGGCGGACCGAGCGGCCGGCCACCCGCGTGCGTTGCGGGCGACCGGCAGGAAGCGGACGAGACTGTGTTCTGCACGAGGTGCGGCCAGCAGAACCCGTCCGACGCGCTGTACTGCGCGCGGTGCGGGTCGCCTCTGGTACGTCCGGGCGAGCCCGTGGCGCCGGAGCGACCCGCGGAGCAGACGTCGACCCTGAACCTTGCCGCGGCCCTCTCCGGTATCGAGGGCGACCATGTCGACGACTCGACCGAGCGCGACGCCGTCGCCGCGGTCGATGCGCTTCCGCCGGGTTCAGCCCTGCTTGTCGTCAAGCGGGGGCCGAACGCGGGTAGCCGGTTCCTGCTGGACGCGGACCTCACCACGGTCGGGCGCCATCCGGAGAGCGACATCTTTCTGGACGACGTGACCGTTTCCCGCCGGCATGCCGAGTTTCACCGCTCGCCCTACACGAAGGGTTTCTCCGTTCGTGACGTCGGCAGTCTCAACGGCACCTACCTGAACCGCGAGCGGATCGACTCCGCCGAGCTGACCGGTGGTGACGAGGTCCAGATCGGCAAGTTCCGCCTGGTCTTCCTGACCGGTGCTACCTACGGCGGGGTCGGCGTCCGGTGAGCGGGGGTACGGCGCGGTGAGCGGCGGCGGCGCCGCGGCGGAGTCGATGCGCCCGTCGGGCCGTGCGGAGGAGTTCAGGCCGGGCGTGGCCCGGCGCAGTCCGTCCGCCCGGGCCGAGGACGCCGCGAAGACACTGAACATCGGCGAGGTCCTGGACCGGCTGCGAGCCGAGTACCCCGACATCACCCTTTCGAAGATCCGCTACCTGGAGTCCGAGGGGCTGGTCGAGCCGGCACGCACCAGCTCCAACTACCGGAAGTACTCGCTGGACGACGTTCTGCGGCTTCGGCATGTTCTGCATGCCCAGCGCGAGCGTTACCTCCCACTCCGGGTGATCAAGGAAGAGCTGGCCGCGCTGGACCGCGGCGACACCGCGCTGCCCCGCCCGGGGCCTCGGGCCGTCCCGGACCGCCCTGTCGGGCATGGCCTGGACGCCCTGATCGGCGCCGAGCGGGTCCGTCTGTCGCGCCGGGAGCTGTTGGCCGCCAGCGGCCTGGACGACGACGTCCTCGCCGAGCTGGAGGGTAACGGGCTTGTCGGGCCCATCGCCGGTGGCGGGTACTACGACTCCGACGCACTGCTGGTGGCCCGTACCGTGGCCCTGCTCGCCTCGCACGGCGTCCAGGTGCGCCACCTACGTGCCGCCCGTGCCGCGGCGGACCGTGAGGCAGGTCTCATCGAGGCCGCTGTCGCACCGCTGCGCTCCGGGCGGCTGGGAGAGTCCGACGGGCGCGCCGCGCAGACCGTCGACGAGCTTGCGACGCTGCTGGTGCGCATGCATGCCGCACTGCTGCGTACCCGGCTTGCCGCGAGCCGGTCGGGGTAGCACATACCCACTACGCACATGGTGCGAGTCCGTACGGAAAGTGAGAACCGGCGGGCGCGCTGACGCGGGGCGGTAGCGGGGATACTGTCTCCTCGTGGGGTTTTCCGGCTCCGGTCACAGCGTCCCACCCTGCCCCACCTGCGCTAGGAGGTAGATCGGTGCATCGGCTGGACATCGTCGGCGTGCGTGTCGAGCTTCCGTCGAAGCAGCCGATCGTTCTGCTCAAGGAGGTGGGAGGCGAGAGGTACCTGCCGATCTGGATCGGAGCGGTCGAGGCCACAGCCATCGCCTTCGCCCAGGAGGGCATCACGACGGCCCGCCCGATGACCCACGACCTGATGCGGGACGTCCTGCGCGCCCTGCAGACGGAGCTGACCCAGGTCACCATCACCGACCTGCAGGACGGCGTGTTCTTTGCCACCCTGGTCTTCGGTAACGGGGTCGAGGTCTCCGCCCGGCCCTCGGACGCGATCGCCCTGGCCATGCGGATGGGCGCGCCCGTGTACGGCGTGGAGGCGGTGCTGGCGGAGGCCGGCATCACGGTCCCGGAGGAGCAGGAACAGGAGCAGGAGAGCGAGCTGGAGAAGTTCCGGGAGTTCCTGGACACCATCTCGCCGGAGGACTTCAACACGCCGGGCTCGTGATCATCGGTCGGTTCGGCCGGCCCGCCGGTCGCGGCCATGGCCGAGCCCCCGTCCGATGTGTCCCGATCGCGGGTGTTTCGCCAAAATAAACCCGAACTCCGCTGTTTGACGCCCGCATGTCCACTGGACGACGGACACGCCGGCTTGGATCATTGAAGGGACGATGCCCCGCCCCTACGGTCGGGCGAACCGGTTGCCGAGCCAGTGGTTGGCGGGGCACCGGGGTTCACCGCCGCGCAGGGGAGCGCGCGCTCATGTCGCGGCGCGTCGGGCTGCGCGACGCGCCTCGGCGCGGCGGCGGTGACGGTGTGCGGCATCGTCGGCGGGCGGGCCGTGAGGCTCCCGGACTGTCCGGAGGATGGGACTGGTGAAGAGTGGCACCTCGATCGGGGCGGCCGCGCGGGTGGCGCCGGACGATGCGGATCCCCACTGGGGGGACGACGAGCAGGCGACCATGATCGAGCAGGGGCAGCTCTTCGGCGACGAGATACCGCAGCCGCCGGGGGATGATGTCGGCTACCGGGGGCCCACCGCCTGTGCGGCGGCGGGTATCACCTACCGCCAGCTCGACTACTGGGCCCGGACCGGGCTGGTGGCGCCGAGCGTGCGGGGTGCCAGCGGGTCCGGCAGCCAGCGGCTCTACTCGTTCCGGGACGTGCTGGTGCTGCGGGTCGTCCGCAAGCTGCTGGAAGCCGGGGTGTCGTTGCAGAACATCCGGGCGGCGGTGGAGCACCTGCGGACCAGGGGAGTGGCGGACCTCGCCCACCTGACACTGATCAGCGACGGCTCGACCGTCTACGAGTGCACCTCGGACGACGAGGTCATCGATCTCGTCCGGGGCGGCCAGGGCGTTTTCGCCATCGCGGTGGGCCGGGCCCTGGAGGACATGCGCGGTCAGCTCGCGGAACTGCCCTGTGAGCGCCCTGGGCAGCCGGCGGCGGCCCATCCGGGCGATGAGCTGGCGCACCGGCGACGGCGGCGCAGCTCGGCCTGAGAGCCCGAGACCCTCGGCGGCCGGCCGCGGTCCGCGGCCCGCCACAGCGAAAACTCGCTCGAGAACTGTCGGTGCCCTGGCGTACCTTCGCCCTGTGACCGATCAGACAGCGGTCCTCGTCGAGGGCCTTCGCAAGAACTATGGCCGACATACGGCCCTGGCCGGGCTTGACCTGAGTGTCAGCGTCGGCAGTGTGCACGGTGTCCTCGGCCCGAACGGGGCCGGCAAGACGACCGCCGTCCGGATTCTGTCGACGCTGCTCGCGGCCGACGGCGGCCGGGCCGAGGTGCTCGGCGTCGACGTGCTGCGCCATCCGGAGCGGGTCAGGCCACGCATCGGCCTGACGGGCCAGTACGCGGCCGTGGACGAGCGGCTGACCGGCCTGGAGAACCTGGAGATGTTCGGCCGGCTGTACCGCCTGCGGGCCCGCACGGCGCGGGCCCGCGCGATCGAGCTGCTGGAGCGGTTCGAGCTGACCGAGGCCTCGCGGCGGCAGATCAAGACCTATTCGGGCGGCATGCGCCGCCGTCTCGACCTCGCGGCGAGCCTCATCATGGCTCCGGCCGTGCTGTTCCTGGACGAGCCCACCACCGGCCTGGACCCGCGCAGCCGCCAGGCGATGTGGCGCGTGATCGCGGATCTGGTCCGCGAGGGCACCACCGTGCTGCTGACCACGCAGTACCTGGAGGAGGCCGACCAGCTGGCGGACCGGGTGTCCGTCATCGACGGCGGCCGGGTGATCGCGGAGGGGACCTCCGACGATCTCAAGCGGCAGATCGGCGGTGACCGGCTGGAGATCACGATCGCGCCTGGCGACGACCTCGACGCCGCCACGGCCGTGCTAAGCCGGCTGGGTACGGGGCCGGCCGGCGTGGCCGCCGAGGAACGCCGGGTGACCGTGCCGGTCGCCGGCGCGGCCGTGCTCGCCGAGGCGGTGCGGTCGCTGGACGAGATCGGCGCCACGATCGTCGACGTCGGGCTTCACCGGCCGTCCCTCGACGACGTCTTCATGGCCCTGACGGGTCACGGTGCCGCAGGTGGCGCTGATGGCTCTGATGGCGCCGACGGCGCTGATGGCGGGAAGGACGCCGTGCGGCCGCCCGGCCCGCGGTCGGGTGACGACGAGTCGGATCTGGTGGCGACATGAGCACTCTGGACCTGAGCCCGGTTCCCGGGCGTGGCAGGCTCGCCTGGGAGGCCGCGGACGCCTGGGTGATGTGCCGGCGCAACCTCGTCCAGACCTGGCGGGTGCCGGAGCTGCTGGTCTTCGCGACGATCCAGCCGGTGCTGTTCGTCCTGCTGTTCACCTATGTCTTCGGCGGCGCGATCAACGTCGGTCCGGGGGTGGAGTACGTCGACTACCTGATGCCCGGCGTCTTCGTGCAGACGGTGATCTTCGGGTCGATGATGACCGGCATCGGGCTGGCCACCGACAAGGAGGCGGGCCTGATCGACCGCTTCCGCGCGCTGCCGATGAGCCGCTCGGCGCTGCTGACGGGCCGGACCCTCGCGGATCTCGTCCGCAACGCGTTCATCATTCTGATCATGCTGCTGGTGGGTCTGGCGGTCGGCTTCCGGTTCGGGAACACGACGGTTCCCGCCGCGCTGGCTGGGTTCGGCCTCATGCTGCTCTTCGCCTACGCGTTCTCGTGGCTCTCGGCGGTCATCGGCATGTCGGTCGGCAGCGCGGAGGCCGCGCAGTCGGGCGGAATGATCTGGATCTTCCCGTTCGTGTTCGCGAGCTCCTCGTTCGCCCCGGTCGAATCCATGCCCGGCTGGCTCCAGGCGTTCGCGAAGCACCAGCCGGTCACCTGCACCGTCGACGCGGTGCGAGCCCTTTTCCTCGGGGGCCCGGTGGCCGGGGACCTGCTGGCGGCTCTCGCCTGGTGCCTGGGAATCCTCGTGGTGGCCGGGCCGCTCGCCGTCCGCGCCTACCGCAGGGGCACCGCCCACTGACGCCCGCCCACCTCGCGGCCCGGTCGGCTCCGCACCGCCCGGTCACCTCAGGTGCGCCCCTCCTCGTTCTGGGCGTTGCCCAGGGTGGGCTCGTAGGCGAGCCAGTCAGCACGCAGGACGGGCCAGCCGTCGGCGCGCAGCAGCTCCACCACCGCCGGGTCGTCGTCGACCACGACGGCGACCCGGCGGCGTGAGCCGAGGCGGCGCAGCTCCGACCGCTTGAAGATCCGCGCGGGCCGCCGGTCCGCGTCCGGGCGCATCCGCAGCTCGCCCACCGGCAGGCCCTGCGCACGCAGCCAGCGCTCGGTGGCGGCGCGGGAGCGCTCGGGGCGACCCGTCAGCCAGATCACCTCGTGGTCGCGGGCGAGGGTGCGGACGAGCTCCACGCCCTCGACGAGCGGCGGGTCGACGTCGGCGGCGGCGAAGAAGGCCTCCCAGTCACCCGGGAGTGCCCGCAGGAACCGCAGGCGGTGCCGGACGTCCGCCACGACACCGTCCACGTCGATGACCGCGAGCGGTGGCTCGCCCGCATGCTGAGCGCCCACGCCCAGGTCGGACACGCGCCCCGGATCCGCCACTTCTGCGCCTCCTGTACAGCAATCACGTCGCAGCATCTCCGCTGGGCCATTGCTCATTGAACACCGCGCCACGGTGGATAATGCGCCGGTCTCCCTGCCAGCATCCGGTACGTTCCAGTTCGTCGCCGGCGGTCACCCTGCGGAACCCGCCGAACGGGCCGGAGACACCCTGGTGGTCGCTGATCCGGCGTGTGGTGAAACGGCACGATGTGACGGAGCGGTCGCTAGCGTGGTGTCTCGGGCACGGCGGCGGGGCGACGGCCGTCGGCCGCCTGCCGCGGACGCGGAGCACAGCTGTCGCGAGGAGGTCGCGTGTCGGGCACACGGCGAGCGCGCCTGCTCGTCTCCGGGATCTCCGAGAACCTCGGGGTGGTCCTCTCGCTTGCCGACCGGCTTGACGAGCAGGCCGCGCGGCTCGAGGCCGGCGAGGGGCCGTCCGCCGCGACCGTGACGCTGGACGCGGAGACGATCAGCGAGGCGGCCGCCGACCTCGCGGGCAGTCTGGAGGGTGTCCGGCTCGCCCTGAGCGAGGCGGCGTCGCTCGCGCGGCGCCACGCGCCCGCGTTCGCCGGTGCCGGCTGGGACGCACCGGAGTGGCACAGCGCATCCGTCGCCGCACCCGTCGCCGGCCCAGCTGCCGCCGGCCCCGCGGGCGGCCTGGCCGGCCCCGCGGGCGTGGCCGGTCCGGCCGGCCTCGGTGGCCCCGTGATCGGGCCTGGGGGGCAGCCCGGCCTGTGGCGGCTCGGGCGCATCCTCGTTCCGCCGCTGGCACGCGGGGGGCGACCCGTCGAGGTGCCGCTGGCGGTGCCGCTGCTGGACGCCGGGAACCTCCAGATCACCACGACCCGCGAGCGCCGCGGTGAGGCCGTGGGCCTCGTCCGGGGTCTGCTCACCCGCGTTCTCGCGAGTGCGTCGCCGGGCGCGGTCCGGGTCACGGTCTACGACCCGCACGAGCTCGGCGCGGGGCTCGCGGGCTTCGCGCCGCTGCGCGCCCACGGAGTGGTCGGGCCCACCCTGACCTCCCGGGCGCGGCTGGAGGCCGCCCTCGCGGAGCTGTCCGCCGAGGTCGGCCGCATCACGGTCGACCGTCTCGGCGGCCGGTTCGACTCGCTGCGCGAGCGGGAGGACGCCGGCGTGCCCCGCGGCGAGCCCTGGCGCCTGCTGATCCTGCTGGGCCTGCCGCCGCTGGCCGACGAGGCCGCTCGCACGCTGGAGGCGGTGGCGGCCCAGGGGCCGTCCTGCGGGGTGCACATCATCGCGGTCGTCGAGGCGGAGGAGGGCGCGGACGCCCCGGGCGGCCGGGGGGTGCCGAGCCTGCCCCGGGCCGAGACGGTGACCGCGGTGGAGCTGCAGGGGGACCCGGGCGACGTCGGCGCGGTCATGCCCGGCGGGTGGCGGACGTCGATGTCGGGCCTGCTCGGCTGCGCGCTGGACGACGCGCCTCCGATGTCGGTGGTCGCCCAGGTCACCACCCGGGTGGTCGCCGGGGTGGAGCAGGCCGTGGTCCGCGGGCCGGATCTGGGCGGCCTGCTTCCTCCGGGGCTGTGGGAGTACGAGAGCTCCGCCGGGGTGTCGGTACCGGTCGCGCACGGCCCCGACGGAGCGGTCGGGCTGACCTTCGACGACGACACGGTCCACTGCCTCGTCGGTGGCCAGGCCGGGGCGGGCAAGTCGACGCTGCTGCTCGACGTGGTCTACGGGTTGGCCGCCCGCTACGGGCCGGACCAGTTGCGCTTCCACCTGCTCGACTTCAAGGAGGGCCTGGAGTTCGCCCAGTTCGCGCAGCGGCCGGGCGACCCGTTCTTCCTTCCACACGCGGACACCGTCGGCATCGAGAGTGACCGCGAGTTCGGTGTCGCGGTGCTGCGCGCGGCCCGCAACGAGATGCAGCGGCGGTCCGTCACGATGCGCGCGCTGGGCGCCCGTGACCTGCGCGGGCTGCGCGCGGCGGACCGTAGCTCCCCCTGGCCGCGGGTCGTGGTCGTCGTCGACGAGTTCCAGGTGATGCTCACTCCGCTCGACACGGTCGCCCGGGAGGCGGTCTCCCTGCTGGAGGTGCTCGCGCGGCAGGGCCGGGCCTACGGCATCCACCTGCTGCTGGCCAGCCAGACGCTGTCCGGTATCGACGCGCTGGACGCGACGGCCGGCAAGCGGGGGTCGATCTTCGGCCAGTTCGCGCTGCGCGTCGCGCTGCGGACGTCCATCTCCGAGTCGCGGGTGCTGCTGTCGACCGCGAACGAGGCGGCGGGTGCGCTGTCCGGGGTCGGTGAGGCGATCGTGAACCGGCGCAACGGTCACCCCGTCGGCAACGAGCACGTCCGCGTGGCCTACCCGGACCCGGCGGTGCTGGCCGAGCTGCGAGACCAGCTGAGCGCGATGGTGGTCCGGGCGGTTCCGGCGATGCGCCCACCGCGGGTCTTCGTCGGCCACGCTCCCGCCGTCCTCACGGACAACCCTGCCTTCCAGGCGCTGGCCGGCCGGCCGGTGCCCGCCTCGGGTGATCCCGCCGGGGGCGGCGCCGCCTACGGCTCCGGCTCCGGCGCCGCCCTGCTCCCGGCGGATGGCTCGGTCGACGGCTCGGCGGGGGATCCGCTGGCGTTCGTCGGGGTGCCGCTGGATCTCGCTCCTCCGGCGGTGGGCGTGCGCCTGGCCCGGCTGCCCGGCCGTCATCTGGCGGTGCTCGGCCCGCTGCGGCGGGAGGCGGTCGGGATGCTGCAGGCGGCGGCGGTGTCCGTCGGTGCCCAGACCGCGCCGGGCAGCCTCGTCGTCGACATCGTCGCGGTGGATCCGGCCACGGTGTCAGCCGCCGAGACCCTGGCATCGGCGTTGCGCCGCGCTGGCCATCCGACCTATGTGACGGACGTGACCGGCCTGCGGGGGGTCCTCGCGTCCGCGGGGGCGGAGATCCGCGCCCGCGAGGAGGCGGCGCTCGCCGGGCAGGGTGGTGCCGCGTCGACCACCCGGCTGCTGGTCGTCTTCGCCCTGGACGCGGGCCGGGCTGGTCTGGAGGCGCGTGACGACGCCTCGCGGCGGTCCGGGCTGGACGATCTGCGGACCCTGACGCGTCGCGGCCCGGCGGCCGGGGTGCACCTGCTGGGCTGGTGGCGTGCCCCGTCCCGGCTCGCCGACGACCTGGGGCCCGGGCACCGGGACGACATCGCCGCCTGGGTCGCCACCGGGCTGCCCGGGGGGGACCTGTTCGGACTGGCCGGGCACCGTCCGGTCACGGCCGGTACGACCCCGAACCGGGCCGTGCTGTTCGACCGGCACGTCCAGGCCGAACCACGCACGGTTGTCCCCTTCGCGCCCCTTGAGACCCGGTCCGGTGCTGACAATGGGACGGCGGTCTGACGGGGTGGCGGAGGTCGACGACGAGTGGTGGAGGGACGGCGTGCGAGGTGAACACGACGAGGGCCCCGGCGCGGTGACCGACGGGGAGCCCGGAGCGGTGACCGACGACGCGTCCGCCTACAGCCTCGCCGAGCTGCCGGGCCGGCACCTCGTGCCCTCGCCGGTGCCCTCCCCGGTGTTCTCGGCGTCGGCGTCGGCCGCGATGGCGATGGAGTTCGCCCAGCCGCCCGGCGGCTACGCCAGGCCGCTGCCCGCCGCCGCGGCGCCGGGCAGCCACCCGGTGGCACTGGTTCCCCCGGCGACCGGGCAACCGGCGTCGGTCGAGCATCCCCTGGTCGCCGCGAACCGCTACCGGGAGCTCATGGGCGCCTCCGACACGGTGCGGGCCCTGCTCGCGCAACGGCTGGCCGAACGGCAGGAGGGCCACGACGTCCTCGCCCGTCGCCACCGGGCCGCGGCCGAGGACATCCGCTCCCGGGTCGCCGTGGTCTGGTCCCAGGTCGGCGGCTCGTTGGAATCGCATGGGCTGGACGGCCTCGACCAGCTGCGACCGCGGGAGGGCACCGAGCCCGACGTCGAGGCCGTCTACCAGCAGTACGCGGGCGACCTGGACGGGCTCGGCGGCGGTCGCGGCGGTCGCGGTCGCGGTGGTCGCGGTGCCCCCGCCGCCGTCGCGCTCCCCGGTGAGAAGCGGCTCGGCGCGGCGGCCTCGATCGATGGCGGCGGGATCGACGGCCGCGGGAAGGGCGGCCGCGGCCGCTCGCAGGCACCCGTCGACGGGCTCGTCGGTGCCGACGACCTCGTCGACCCGGAGCGGGCGAGGAAACTGGCCTACCGCCTGTGCCTGGAGGTGATGTCCCGCTCCGCCGAGCTTCGGGCCGTCACCAAAGGGGTCCCCACCGGGTCGAGCGGGCTGATCGTGGCGCTGGTCTGCGTGCTTGCGGGTGCGCTCACGGTGGCGGCCCGGGTGTTCGGGGAGGCGTCGGCGCTGCCCTGCCTGGTCGCGGCCGGGGCGCTCGGCGCCGTGGCGGTGGTCGCCAGCGCGGACGCGTCCGCCGTGTCCGCCGCGCGTTCGGCCCTGCTCGCGGCGGGCTCGGCGGGAGTGGCGGTTCTCGCGACCTTCCGTTTTGTGCCGATCGAGCCGGCGGGGACAATTGGTGCCCTGGCCTGCCTCGCTCTCGCGATGCGCTTCGGGCTCGGCGTGGGCGCCGGCGCGAGCACAGGCACGGGTGCGGGTCCGGCGGGTGGCGGCCGGAGCAGGCGGAGCTGAGCGGCCGGCGGCGACGTCGCCGGGCGGGCGGGGCGTTGATCGGCTGGCGGAACGTTGATCGGCTGGCGGAACGTTGATCGGCTGAAGGAACGGAGTGCACGGTGGCAGGGACGATCGCCGACGTCAAGGCGCAGCTCGACGAGGCGTTCCGGCGAACCGAGGAGGTCACGGGCCAGCTCGAGGGCGCGCTGAACATGATCGAGGAGGCGCAGGCGATGGTCGTCGCGGCGACCGACGGCAGTGAGCACCTCGCCGTCGAACAGCTCACCAGCGCCCTGGTCGAGACCCGCGACAGCCTGGAGAACGCGCTCGCGGCGCTAGGGTCCGCGGTCCAGGAGGTCAAGGTCTACCGGGACACCCTGTAGGCAGGAGAAAGTAGGCCGCGATCGCGTCCGGCGCGGAACACGTTCGGCGGAACACGCGGAACACGCGGAAAACGTGGCGCGGAACACATCGTGGCGTAGGGCACATCGCGGCTGCGGGCAGTCACCGGGTCCCGCCGGCCCGCAGGCGGCTCGGCGGGATCGCCCGCGGACGTCTGACCAGGTGTTGCGCAGTACTGTGCCGAACGGGCTCGCCTCGGCGCGACCGAAGCCGATCCTTGCACGGGCAGTGTGGATATGGTGACCGGACGAATTTCCGGGTAACACCTCTCCAGCCACGCGGCGACGCGGTGCATCCGGTTTCCAGGCTCACTACAGTCCGGGTTGTCCCGTGCGCCCGACCCTTCGGTGGGCTCCGGCCGACAGTGTCCGCATTGCCGGCCGAGTGCCTGCCGTTCGACAGCCGGGCACCATGACGACCAGGAGGGCTCCTTCTGCCGTGTCGGATATCGACCTGCTCGATCTCCCGCTGGTTCTGTTGTCCAACCGAGGTCCTGTCAGCTTCGATCGCGATACGTCCGGCCGAACCGTCAACCGGGGTGCCGGCGGGCTGGTCTCCGCCCTGTCCGGCCTGGCGGAGCATCTGGATGACGCCGTCTGGGTCTGTGGCGCGGCGACCGCCGAGGACGCCGCCGTCGCCGCGGAGAACGATGGCGGCGCGATCCTGGTGCAGACCCAGCCCTTCCCACACGCGGTGGAGGGAGACCCGGACGGCCCGTCGATCAGGGTGCGTCTGGTGGTGACCGACCCGGCCGCCTACGCCGACTTCTACAGCGTGTGGTCGAACCCGATCCTGTGGTTCATCCAGCATGGTCTGTACGGGCGGTCGCTGGCACCGGTGCTCACCCGCGCCGAGCACGACGCGTTCGAGCGGGGCTACGCGGCGGTCAACCGCGCCTACGCCGACGCGGTCGCCGACGAGGTCCGGTCACGTGGCGGCAAGGCGCTGGTGCTGCTGCAGGACTACCACTTCTACCTGGTCGCCGAGCACGTCCGCGAGCAGTGCCCGGACGTCGTGCTCACCCACTTCGTCCACATTCCCTGGCCGGGTCCGGACGAGTGGCGGGTGCTGCCGGGTGACATCCGTGAACGTCTCCTGCGTGGTCTTCTCGGCAGCGACGTCGTCGGCTTCCACACCCGCCGCTACGCCCGGAACTTCGTCCTGTGCGCCGGCGAGCTGCTCGGGCTGCCCATCAACCTCGACGAGCTGACCGTCCAGGTCAACGACCGGACGGTGCGGGCGCGCTACTACCCGATCTCGGTCGATCCGGCCGCGCTCGACGCCACCCTCGCCAGCGAGGAGGTCGCCGCGCACGTCGCGATGCTGCGCTATGTCTTCCTCGATGACGACCGCCAGCTGGTGCTGCGCGTCGACCGCACCGACCCCAGCAAGAACGTGGTCCGCGGCTTCCTGGCCTTCGGAACGCTGCTGGACCAGCATCCGGAGCTGGTCGGGCGGGTGAGCTTCCTGGCACTGCTCCAGCCGAGCCGCACGGACGTCCCGGAGTACGCCGACTACATCGCACTGATCGGCGCCGTCGTCGCGGAGATCAACGCGAGGCACACCAAGGAGGGGCGACAGCCGATCGATCTGCGCATGGTGGAGGACTTCACCCTCGCGGTCGGCGCCTACTCGATCTGCGACGTGCTGATGGTCAACGCGATCGCTGACGGGATGAACCTGGTGGCCAAGGAGGTGGCGATCGTCAACCGGCGCGGCGGCGTGCTGGCCCTGTCGGAGATGGCAGGCGCGCACGAGGAGCTGGGCGAGTTCGCCGTGACGCTGCACCCGTTCGACGTCCAGCAGATGGCCGACGCCCTCTACGAGGCCCTGGTCATGCCCATGGACGAACGCCACCGCAGGCTGGCGGCCGCGGCCGAGCAGGTCCGCACCCACGATGTCCGGCGCTGGCTCAACGACCAGTTGGTGGATCTGCGTCACCTGGCCGGATTCGGCTGAGTCGTGCCCCGTGCGGGTACGCTCGGCGGGAGGTCGGGCATGTGTGCCATGGTCGAGACAGGAGTGGACGTGTCGGATACCGGTCATGTGAAGGCCAACATGGGGTCCTGGGCCGCGGTGTACATCCTCATCGTGGGCTTTGTCCTGGGCACCCTCGCGCTGATCCTCGGCTCGGTGCCGCTGTGGATCGGGACGGCGGTGGCGCTGGTCGCCGGTGCCGGTCTGGCTCTGGTCTCCAACATCATGGAGCAGGCCTACTAGAACGCCGGCCCACCCGCGTCGTCGTGCCAGGCCGGCCGGCGCCGGACCGGAGGTGAGCCTCCGCCCTGGCGCCGGCTTTGCCTTGTCGGCTCCCGGCCAAGGTTCGTGATCAGACGTCGGTGGCCTGCTCGGGCGTGCCGGCGGCCTCCCGCAGCGAGCGTGGGGTGACGAAGTCGACCAGCCGTGTGGAGGCGGGTCCGATCTCGCTCCACCGTGGCACGGTCAGGTCCTGGACGGCCAGCGCGGCCGTCGGGAAGGTCGGCACCCGGTGCCGCTCCGGCGGGCTGAGCAGGCCCATGGCGAGGCTGTGCAGGCCCGGGTTGTGGCCGACGACGAGTACCGAGGGCACGCCGTCATCGACCTGACGAAGGCGCATGAGCAGGTCGTTCGCCTCGGCGAGGTAGAGCTGGTCCTCGACCAGGACGGGGACGCTGCTCGGCAGGGCATGTGCGAGATGCGCGACCGTCTCCCGGGTGCGCACCGCGGAGGAGCACAGCACCAGGTCGGGTTCCAGCCCGGCGGCGACCAGGTGGTCGGCGATCAGCGCGATGCTGGTACGGCCCTTCGGCGAGAGCGGCCGGTCCTGGTCGCGCATCGTCGGGTCGGTCGCCACATCGGACTTCGCGTGCCGCAGCAGCAACAGGCGGGGGGAACGTCTCACCGTGCGACTCCGGCGTGCGTGGCGGCTCCGGTGTGGAGGGTTGGCCGCCCCGGTGACGCCGGCGTGGTTCCGCCAGCGGCCGGGTCACGCCATCCGCCCGTGATCCCTGCGTGATCCCCGTCGGCACCGGACACGTCAGCTCCTCCCGTCCGTCACAGCTCGAACGCTCCCCGCGCGAGCCAGGTTCGCCGCGACGACTCGCAGACTGCCGACATCCGGACGTCCTCGTCAATCGCGGTGCCCGTTGCGGTGCCCACATACGGTGCCCACAGCGGTGGAGCTGCCGGGACGACGACCACGGCCCGATCACCATCCAAAGTGATCGGGCCGTGTGATGTCGCGGGGCGTGTGATGTTGCCGGGAAGGTCGGCCGGCCGGTGCTGCGGCCTGCCGAGGGCTGGCCTGCCGAGGGCTGGCCAGCCGGGAGGTCAGCTCGCGACGGAGATCGTCAGCAGCAGGCGGTCGGCGGCGGCGAGCGCGTCGTCGGCGTTCAGCCGGCCACGGGGGATCAGGGTCGAGCGCTGGTCCGAGGTCAGCCCGCCCCAGACACCGTGCTCCTCCTGACGGAAGATCGCGGTAGCCAGGCAGGCGCGCTGGACCGGACAGCCGGAGCAGATCTTGCGGGCGCGGGACTCGGCGGCGGCGCGGGCCTTGGTGTTACGCCCGTCCGGCGGGAAGAAGGCGTCGGGGTCGCCGTCGCGGCAGGCGGCATCCTGGCGCCAGTAGACCGGCCAGCCCTCGCCGAACGGCTGCGGCGGCAGATCCCGACCAGGCAGAACGGGTACACCGGCGCTCATCGCGCGACCTCCGTCCGGACCGAGTCGGACGGCGGCGGGGACATGGGTTCGGCGGGGCTACCGACCGGTAGCATGCCGGGCATCGTGGGCATACCGTCTCCTGCTGACGTTGCAAAGGCGGACAGGTGCGCTGCGGACAGGCAATACCCGGCGTTGCGCCAGACGCCGGACTGGTGGTGGGGCCTACCTGCTACAAGCCGAGAGCCCCCGGGCCCGTCCATGTGGTGCGACCGGAAGGTTCCGGTCTCCCGCACGGAAACGGGCCCGTCTCGTCTCGTTAACCGAGGAACGTAGACTTCTCTCGAGCGGATAGCAAGGGTTCCGAAACGCCCACGTCCGGTCCTCTGTGGAGGTCGATGATCCGTCGGCTGACGTGGCCGCGGGTCTCACCCTCTCAAGCTCCCCGTAACCATGTAACTGCTTTGGTCCGACGTGTGCTGCAGGTCTCGTGTCTGCGAATGTTCCTGTCACGCAGGCTTTTTGGGTAGTCAGCAAGATCGTTTGTTGGGTGCCGGGTGGGGCCGCCGTGACGTATGGGGGTGCCTGATCTACCTGATCCGCTGCCGGGTCGGGCTCCGGTTGCCGGCAGGTAAAGGGGTGCTGGCCGCCGTCCCGGAGTTCAGATCGGCGGCCGGCGGGGGCCGAAATGTGCTGAGGACCACACAGGGGTACGGGCGTCGTTGGGCGTCCGGCGTCAGCCTCGGGTGATCGGTAGGCCCGCCGCGGCCCAGGCGTGGAACCCGCCGATCACGTCGGTCGCCGCGGTCAGCTGAAGATCCAGCAGCGCCGCCGCGGCGAGGCTCGAGGTGTAGCCCTCCGAACAGATGATGATCGGCCTGATGTCGTCGCCGGTGGCGAAGGCCGCCCGAGCCTCGCAGGTCGGATCGAGACGCCATTCGAGCACGTTGCGCTCGATGATCACGGCGGCCGGAATCGCGCCCTCGGCCGCCCGCTGCGCGGCCGGCCGGATGTCGATCAGGATGGCGCCGGCGGCGACGGCCGCCGCAGCGTCGTCGGGCGTGAGCCGATCCAGGCGGGCCCGCGCGGCCGCCAGCATCGCGTCGACACGGCTGCCGCTCGCGCCACTGCTCACACCGAGGCCGCCACCGGCCGTGCTGCGGCTGCCGCCGTCACCGCCACCGTCACCGGCACCGCCGCCACCCGGGCCGCCGCCACCCGTACCGCCGTCGCTCACACCGCCGTCGCTCACACCGACATCCCGGACGTCAGGCGGGGGTGGCCCGCACGGGGCCGCGGCGCGAACGGGTCCGTCGTCGGCGGGGCCGCGGTCGTGACCCGTGCCGCCCCGGCGCCGGCACCGGCGGCGACGGCCGCTGACCGGGCACCGCGCTGTGCGACGTCCGCCCGGTCGAGCGGTACGGGCTGGTCGAGAGAGGCGAGCTGGCGAGGCGCGTAGCGCAGGGGAAGCTCGGGGGGCGAATAGGCGTGGATGGTGGTCGCCCGCAGCTGGCCGCGGTTCACGATCCGGTGCACGTGGTCGGTGCCGAACCCGGCCACCGCACCGGTGCCGTGCTGGCGGGTCCGGGAGATGCTCCAGTCCCGACCACACTCGTCCTCGTCCAGGACGCCCGCCGCGACCGCCAACGCGCCGAGCGCGCCGCCGTGGTCGTGGATGTCCGTCTGCTGGCCGGGGCACCAGCCGATGAGCCACACCTCGACGGCGCCGGACAGGACCAGGCGTGTGTACCAGCGCCGTCGCGGATCGTGGCGCACCAGTGGCTGCCAGAGGTGCTCGGCCGCGGCGAGGCCGGCGACCAGGTCACGCAGATCGGGCAGGTCCAGCTCGCGCGGCTCGTCGGCCAGGAAGCGCTCGGGCACGAACGGGACGCCGGCCCGGATGGCGGCAGGTGCCGTCGACGTGGGCTGGACCGACTGGAGCAGGGCGGGATGGATCAGGGGCATCGAAGCTCCTTCGAACACCGTCGCCGCTGCGACGGACCACTGGAGGACACCGTGAGGCGTCCGCGGATCGGCCGGGGGCACGGCGTCGACCGGAACGTTCATGGGCGCGGGGCCTGGTTGCGCCGGACGGCAGGCGCGTGGCCACGGGCGGGCCTGCCCGGAGTGGGGTGAGGCGCGAGTGTGTGCCGCGTGTGGGCGCTTTGGCAGCCACGTGCGGCCCGGCAGCCACCCCGCGGCCATGCCCGGGAGCGCCTGCGCCGCGCTCGGGCGGTCTCGTCGCTCTCGCCCCGCCAGGGCTGCGGCCTGCCGGCCACCGCCCGCGGAGCCACCGACGGGGCTGGCCGCAGGTGGGGCGGCCATGCCCGCGGCAGGTCACCGTGGGGAGAGGTCGGAGGGCTCGCGGAACTCGGACGCTGCCGCGTGGGCCGCGGCGGTGCACTCGTCGTCGCGAAGAACCCGCAGCTACGAGGAGCTGTCAGGGGGCGATGAGGCGGCGCAGCGCCGTGTCGGACCTGAGGGCAGGCTACGCGGCGTCACGCCGCGGCCTGCGAAGTCAGGCCCGGGTCATACAGGCCGCGGCGACGACCCTGCTCAGGTCGGTCACGCGGTCGCTGTGCAGAAGGAAGCCAGAGGCGGCCATGCATGAACTGTACGCCAACGCGGTGCGGTCTCGTGGCAGGGCGCAGTTCGTTCGATACACCCGGCAGTGTCCCAGACCGGCGCCTGTCTGGTTATCGTCACGTGAGGCCTGTGGACGGGAGATGCGAGATGGTCCAGACCGGCTCGGGGACGGACGCACTCGTGGCCTCGGCGGGCAGCGCTGGTTCCAGCGGGAGTGCACACGGCCCGCCGACGACGCCGACGGGGGAGATCTTCACGGTGCAGAGCCGCATGCGCGGCCTGCTGGACGCCGTCGTCGACGTCGCCCGTGAGCTGAGCCTCCCCGTCACCCTGCACCGCATCGCGCAGGCGGCGCGTTCGCTGGTGGACTGCGAGCTGGGCGTGCTGGGGGTGCTGGGCCCGGACGGTCAGATCACGGACCTGATCAGCGGCGGTGGGACCGGTGACGAGGTCCCGGCCGGCATCGTCCGGATGCCGCGCGGGCGGGGCCTGATCGGCGAGCCCGCCGGGGAGCATCCGGCGCCGGCCGCGGCGGTGACAGGCGCGGTTGTCGTGTCGCCCCAGGCCCTCGGCTTCCCGCCCGGCGGCTGCAGCTTCCTGACCTTCCTACGGGTGCCGATCGCCGTGCGCGGCGAGGCGTTCGGGAATCTGTACCTCGCCGGCAAACGCGGCCCGGAGTTCACCCAGGAGGACGAGGACCTCGTCGGCGCACTGGCCGCCGCGGTGGGCTTCGCCATCGAGAACGCACGTCTCTACGAGGCGACCAGGCGGCGTCAGGCGTGGCTCACGGCGAGTGCCGAGATCACCACGGCGCTGCTGTCGGTGGCGGAGCCGGTCGAGGCACTCGGGCTCGTCGCGCGGCGGGCCAGGCAGGTCACCTCGGCACGCCTGGCCGCGATCGTCTCGCCGGCGCGCACGGCCCGCGCGGGCGCCGCCGGGCCGGCCCGGACCGGCCCGTGGCGGCCCGCGGCGGTGCCTGGTGTGCCCGGTGCGTACGGCTCCTCGGGTTCCTCGGAGGCCTCCGATCCGTCCGGTGTCCCGGGTGCGTCCGGTGCGTCGGGTCGGCCGGGTGCGTACGGCGACGGGTTCGCGGTGCCGCTGGAGATCGCGGTGGCCGACGGGGCGGGCGCGGAGAGCCTGCAGGGGCGGAGCCTGCCCGAGTCGACGGGCCTGCTCGGCGTCATGCGGGCCGGCCGGGCCAGGATCATTCCGCCGGAGCGGGTGGACCCCGCCGCCCGCGATCTGCTGGGTGAGGTCGTCGACGGGCTCGAGATCGGCGCCGTGATGATCGTTCCGCTGTTGGCGGCGGGGCGGCCGCTGGGGATTCTGGTGCTTGCGGCACCCCCGGGAGTGGCCGTCTTCGAGCACCTCGACCTGGAGATGGCGGCGGCGTTCGCCGGGCATGCGGCCCTCGCGCTGGAGATGGCCCGGGTGCAGCGCGAGCGGGAACGGCTCGCCGTGTTCGAGGAACGCGACCGCATCGCCCGGGATCTGCACGACGTGGTCATCCAGCGGCTGTTCGCCACCGGTCTGCAGATCCAGGGCCTGTCGCGGGTGATCGACGACGCCGCGGCGGCCCGGCTGACCTCCGCCGTCCGCGAGCTGGATCAGACGATCGCCGACATCCGACAGACGATCTTCTCGCTGACGGCGGCCTCCGGGGCGGTCGACCTGCGGGCGGAGATCGCGGCGATCGTCGCCCAGGCCGAACAGGCGCTCGCCATCCGGCCGACCGTGCGTATCGACGGCCCGGTCGACCGCGGCATACCCACGGTGATCCACCCGCATCTGCTGGCAGCCATCCGTGAGGCGCTGTCGAACATCGCTCGCCACGCTCGGGCCACTCGGATCCAGGTGCTGGTACGGGTCACCAACACGGACGTCTCGGTCCAGGTGCGCGACGACGGCTGTGGCCCTGGCGGTGCCTCCCGCAGCAGCGGCCTGGCGAACCTTCGCCGCCGGGCGCTCGACCTGGGTGGCCGGATGGAGTTCGGTCCGGGGGAGGGCGGCATCGGGACCACCGTGCGGTGGCATGTCCCACTGGTTCAGCCCGTTCCGGTGCCGCGGGCGCTGAGCCGGCTGGGCCACACGGCGCCTCCGGGTGTCACGACCCCGGGCGGCGTGGTGGACCCCGGAAACCGCGGCGACAGAGCCCCAGGGGCACTCTGAGCGCCCGCACGGCGCCCTGTGGCCGTGCGCGCGGGAGCCGGCGGGTGTGCCAGGCTGACGGCGTGGGTCAGGCCGACAGCGTGGGTCAGGTTGACCGTACGGGCCGGGTCACGGCGTGGGTCAGGTCGACAGCTTGGTGGCGAACACCGCCGCCTGTGTCCGGCTCTCCATACCGAGCTTGGCGAGCATGCTCGACACGTAGTTCTTGACGGTCTTCTCGGCCAGGAACATGCGTGCGGCGATCTGGCGGTTCGTGAGCCCCTCCGCGATGAGGGACAGGATCCGCCGCTCCTGGTCGGTGAGGCCGGAGAGCCGCTCGTCCTCGACCGGACCTTCCCGCAGCCGGTAGAGCACCCGTGAGGTCACCGCCGGGTCGAGCAGGGACTGCCCTGCCGCCACCTGGCGCACCGCGTCGACGAGGGCGTTGCCGCGGATCTGCTTGAGGACGTAGCCCGCCGCCCCGGCCATGATGGCGGTGAACAACGCGTCCTCGTCATCGAACGAGGTGAGGATCAGGCACGCGATCTCCGGGGCGTGGGAGCGGACGTGCCGGCAGACCTCGATGCCGCTGCCCTCCTGAAGGCGCGCGTCGAGGACGGCCACGTCGGGCCGGAGCATGATGATCTCTGCGATCGCGTCGTCCGCGCGCCCCGCCTCGCCGACGACGACGATGTCGGCCTCGTCGGACAACAGGTCGCGCAGCCCGCGGCGCACGACCTCGTGATCGTCGAGGAGGAAGACGCGGATCGACCCCGGGCGCGACGACCTGGCAGGTGATGCGCCGGTTTCGGGACTGCTCGTCGTTAGCTCTGCCACCGTTGACTCCGCCCGACCCCGCCGTCGTTGAAGACCGTCATCATCGCTGAGGGCACGCGCCATCGTTGAGCCTTTTCCGTCTCACGTTTGTCGAGCGCCGTAGCCGCAGGGCCGTAGCCACCGGACAGAGTCGACGATGGAAGGGGCTCATTGAGGACCGTCGCCTTTTGTCACGTGCAGCACGCAGATTATAACTCTCCCGATCGGGGACTTCGGTGGGTTCGGCCGTTGTGGGG
Source organism: Parafrankia irregularis (assembly GCF_001536285.1). Classification (NCBI taxonomy): domain Bacteria; kingdom Bacillati; phylum Actinomycetota; class Actinomycetes; order Frankiales; family Frankiaceae; genus Parafrankia; species Parafrankia irregularis. The sequence goes on from NZ_FAOZ01000028.1 coordinate 111,370, forward strand.
CGGTGCTCCGGACTGGCGCCGACCCCGTCGCCAGGCGTGTCGCGTTCGTGTCGGTTCAGCCCGATCCACTCTGGCCTGGAGGGCGGGCTCGACGGGAGGCGGCCGGCCGGTGCGGTCACCGCTCCGGCCGGTGTCGCTCTTTGATTGCCTACCCGTCGTTTTTTCTGGGCTGTCTGATCGTTGCCCGCCCGCCGCTGGCCGCCCTCCGATCACCGTGCGATCGTGGCGTGGTCACAGTGCGGTGGTCGCCCTGGCGGGGGCTGCCCCGCCGCCGTCGAGGGCGGTGGCGGCGGGCTGGGTGGATCCGACGCCCGGCCGTGATGCCGCGGACCCATGCCGCGAGGCGATGGCCCGACGCCCCAGCAGCGCGGCGATGCCGATGGTCAGGCCGGCCACCGCGGTGACGAGCAGCCCGTGATGCGCGCCGCCGCTGTCGACGAGCATGCCCGCGACGGGTGTGCCGGCCGCGAGCCCGCTGACGACGGCCATGGTGAGCCAGGTGAAGCCCTCGGTCCGGGCCTGGGCGTCCACCAGACGCTCGACCAGCGCGTTTCCGGTGATCAGCGTGGGCGACGAGGTGGCCCCGGCCAGTAGTGCGAGCGGGATCATCAGCGGCAGGGCGACGCCGGCGAGTGGCAACGTCATGCCGAACGCCATGAAGGTGGCGGCCCGCAGGAAGCGGTCGGGCAGCGGTCGGGAATGGTCCCGCGCGCCGTAGACGAGCCCGGAGAGGGCGGAGCCGCCGGCGAACAGGCCGACCAGCAGGCCGCCGACCGCGGCCAGGCCCTCCTCGCGGGCGAAGGCGACCATCGACACGTCCACCCCGCCGAACGCGAGACCGATACAGAAGAAGACCACGAGCACGGTACGAGTTCCGGGATCGCGCAGCATTCGTGGCCTTGTAGTGATCTCTGCATCGCGTGGTCCCGGGTCGGTGTCCCGCAGGAACACCAACGCCGTGGTCCCGGCGGTGAGAAAGACCATCGCCGCGATCAGCCCGGCCGCCGGCGTCACGAGCACGGCGAGCATGGTGACGAGCACCGGCCCGAGCACGAAGACCAGCTCGTCGAGCGCGGACTCCAGTGCGAGGGCGGTGCCGAGCAACTCGTCCCCGGAGAGCCGGGCACTCCAGCGGGCCCGGGAGCACGCGGCCACGGGCGGCAGCGAACCGCCGGCCACCAGGGCGGCGGTGAACCAGACCGGGTGGGGTGCGCCGGCGGCCACCGTGGCGATGAGCGTCGCCATGGCCGCGAGATGGCAGACCAGGCAGGCGAGCAGCACCCGGGCCTGCCCGAAGCGGTCGAGCGCGCGCCCGAGGCGGGGTGCGAGCAGGGCCTCACCTACCGCGCTGGTCGCCGCGACCGCGCCACCCAGCCCGTAGGAATCCGTCCTGGCCTGGACGAACAGGACGGTTCCGACAGAGATCATCGCGATGGGAAGCCGGCCGATGAACGCCGCGGGCACGAAGCGGACGGCGCCCGGGGTCGCCAGGGCGCGGTGATATGCGGTGGTCATGACCGCATTCACACTGCCCCATCAGACAGGCCCATGACCAGCGGTTTTGTGCCACATCTGAGCTGCCGGAGAGGTCCGGTGGTCGGTCGGACGCGGCGGGGGCTCCGGCCGCGGCGCCTGGCGTCTGGCGTCTACCGCGGGAGCCTTCGTCTCAGCCGCGGTGGCGGGGCCGGGCGGACGCACGACGCGTCCCACCGAGGCCGGGTGGCTCCCGGACCCACCGCGGCTGCGCCGCCTGACGGGGCGAGGGCCCCGCGGCACGCAGGCGCTGGACGAACGGGGCCACCAGCACGGCACCCAGCACGAAGCCGACCACATGGGCGCCGTAGGCGACGCTCCCGCCACCGGAGACGCCGATACCGGTGAAGTACAGGTACTGCAACGCGAACCAGAACCCCAGCACGATCCAGGCCGGCAGCCAGAAGGGCAGGAAGAACAAGACCGAGACAAGGCCGATCACCCGGGCGCGTGGGAACACGACGAGGTAGGCGCCGAGTACCCCGGCGACAGCGCCCGAGGCGCCGATGAGGGTGTCGGTGGTCTGGCCCTCGAAAAGAGCGAAGCCGTAGGCGGCCGCCATCCCACAGGCCAGGTAGAACAGCAGGTACAGCAGGCGGCCCATCCGATCCTCGATGTTGTTGCCGAAGACGCCGAGGAACAGCATGTTGCCGATGAGGTGCAGCCAGCTTCCGTGCAGGAACATCGAGCTGAGCGCGGACAGCACCGGCGACTTGTGGAACGTCGCCGGCGACTCCACCAGGCACCCGACCCGGCCCTGGCTGTCCACCGTGAGCCGCCCGGAAGCCGCCGACGGGAGCTGCCTGTTGGTGAGCAGTTCCTTGGGGATCGCGCCCCACTCCGCGTAGAAGCGCTGCTGTTCGCAGACGTTCTGCGGGCGCGAGGCCTGCACGCCGGCGACCGAGCTGACCATGGGCGTGAAGAACACGAAGACCACGACGTTGGCCGCGATCAGCAGCCAGGTGATGACCGGTCTGCGCCGCAGCGGGTTGATGTCGTGAATCGGAATGACCACGACGTCATCCTGCCGTACCCGACCGAGTCGGTCGCATCGTCTCCACCATCGCGATGGCCGGGCGGGCAGGCGCCGGGATGCGCGCGGGCCGCCAGCCGCCCCCGCCGGGCCCTGACGCCCGCCCTCCCACGCGGGACGTCCGCACGGGGACGTGCTCGTGGGGAGGGCACGGCGTCTCAGGACGAGAACGGTTCCAGGGCGAGAACAGTCTCAGGAGGAGAACAGGAGGCGGGTGAGCCGCCCGTGCCCGTAACCGTGCCCATAGCCGTGACCGTGGCTGTGGCCGTGCGAGCCCCAGGCAGGCTGGCTGTAGTGGCCACCGGGCGGCGGCATCGGCGCGGGCGGGGGCGCCGGCTGCGACCACTGGGACTCGAGCCGGGTGATGGCCTCGAGCTCGCCGTAGTCCAGGAAGATCCCGCGGCAGTTGTCGCACTGCTCGATCTGGACTCCACTACGGGTGTAGGTCCGCATCGCGCCATGGCACTTGGGGCAGACCAGGCCATGTCCAGCAGAGTAGTTCATCCCTACCCTTTCCATGCGTACAGTCGCGCCGTGGGGCGGAAGCTACGCCACGGCGCTCACCTGCGATCGCCAGGGGTCGCTCCGGGCGGGCCCTCGGCGCGGAGGACCAGCGAGAGATTATCCGTCGATGGTCAACAGAGGCGAGGTCCGCACTTCGTCGGCAGGCCGACTGGACCAGGCCGACTGGACCAGGACGAGTGAAAACGGTGCCGTCACCTCGCACCGACCTCGCACCAGTCTCGTGCCGAGCGGTGGTCAGACGCTGTGATGTCCGGCTCCGGCGGAGTCCATCGTCCGTGAACGGGGCCCCGGGCGTCGTCGGACGTCGGGCAGGTGACAGGGCGCGGCGTCCAGGGATCCCCGCGCTCGGCATTTCGTGATCAGGTGCCCGAGGCCAGCCGGCGGGCGCAGTCGAGGAAGGCCCGGGCTCCTTCGTCGAACGGGGTGCCGCGCAGCAGGTGGTCGGTGATCGCGCCCGCCGCGTACTGCACGGTCACCGCCCGGGCCGGTCCGTCCACCGCCGCCCAGGGATCCGGGTCGGAGCCGAGGCCGACCCCGCCCGCGCCCCGGTAGGCGTCGACGAAGCGTGACCAGACAGCGACGGGAAGCACGCCGGCGGCGAACCACGCGGCCGGGCGGGCCAGGTCCCAGGCGGGGTCGCCCCAGCCCAGGTCGTCGATGTCGATGATCCGCCAGCACTGGTCGGTGGTGGTGGCGGTGGAATGCGGCTCGCGGGGCGCCCGGACGACCTGCCCGAGGTGCCAGTCGCCGTGGATCAGCGCCACCCGTCCGCCCGGCCGGCTCGGTGCCTGCCGCAGCCAGGGTGGCAGTGCCGCGTGCGCGCCACGGACGTCCTCGGCGAGACGGAGGATCTCCGCGGCCACGGGTCTGGCCGGTCCTTCGCCTGTGGTCGTGGTTGGGTTCGAGAGCCCGGTCTCCATGTGGTCCATGACGCGCCGCAGGCGGGTGCAGACCGCGGCGGGTGGCACGGTCAGGGGGTGCAGGGCCGCGAGGTCCGTGGCGTGCAGGCGGGCGAGCAGTTCGGCGGCGGCCTCCCAGGGAGCGGCCTCGACGTCCCGCTCGACCTCGGCGAGGCCCAGCGCCGTCGCGGCCGGCCAGGCGGTGACGAGCCGGCCGTCGATGGTGGCCAGCAGCCCACCCTGGATGCCCCGCCCACCGTCCTCGCCGTCCCCGGTGCCGAGGCGCAGCGGGGGCAGGAACAACGGAGCCAGCCGTGGGTCCGCGGCGAGGCGCAGCCGGGCCAGCAGCGGGCCCGCGGCCTCCTCGGCCATATGGGTCTTGACGACGATGTCACCGTGGCGAACGACGTGCCGGCCCTTGCGGTCGGTGAGGACCTCCCCGCCCGGTCGGGTCAGCTCGCCCGCGTCCACCGTCCGTGGTGTGGCGCGCGGGCGGGCGCGCTCGGTGTGACCGGTGCTCATCGAGCCTTTTCCATCGTCGACCCGGGCCTGGGGCGGCCCTGACCACGCGCCGTGAGAGGAAGAAGGCTCATTGGTCTGATTCTCCGCCGGGTTGTCGGCGGATGACCACGGGCCGCCCGGGGATCACGGGCCGCCGGGACCACTGGGTGCCGGGACCACTGGGTGCCCTGATGCGACCCGCCCCGCTCGACCCGTCCGGTGTGCTCGGCCCGGTCGGCCACTAACGTCGGCTGATGCAGCCGCTGAGCCAGGCCGAGGCCGTCGCGCGAGCCGAGCTCGTCCAGGTCCGTTCCTACGACGTCGATCTGGACCTGACCGGTGTGCCGGACGGCCCGCGGTTCACCTCGACGACCACGGTGTCGTTCACCTGCCGGGTCCCGGGCGCCAGCACGTTCGTCGACGTCAAGGCCGTCTCGCTGGATCTGGTCCGGCTCAACGGCAGGGAGCTCGACGCGTCGCCCGCGCCCGACGGCCGGCTTGTGCTGACCGACCTGGACGTCGAGAACACCCTGGTCGTCCGGGCGACGATGGCGTGCACGAACACCGGGGAGGGGCTGCACCGGTTCACCGACAGCGAGGACGGCGAGGTCTACCTCTACGCGCAGTCCTTCCTCGACGACGCGGCGCGGATCTTCGCCTGTTTCGACCAGCCCGACCTCAAGGCACCGCTGCGGCTGGCCGTGTCCGCGCCGGGCGGCTGGGAGGTGCGGGCGAACGGTGCGGGGAAGCAGGTGGCACCGGGCCGCTGGGAGTTCGAGCCCACCGCCCCGCTGGCCACCTATGTGGTCTCTCTGGTGGCCGGGCCGTATCAGGTGTGGAACCGCACCCACGACGAGGTCCCCCTGGCGCTGCTGTGCCGCCGGTCGCTCGCGCCCTTCCTGGAGGCGCAGGCGGCGGAGATCTTCCAGATCACCACCGAGTGCCTTGATCATTACCACGAGCTGTTCGGCATTCGCTATCCGTTCGGAAAGTACGACCAGGCGTTCGTGCCCGAGTTCAACATGGGCGCGATGGAGAATCCGGGCCTGGTCGTCTTCCGCGACGAGCTGGTGTTCCGGTCCGCGGTGACCGAGGCCGAACGGGAGCGCCGGGCCGTCGTGATCGCCCACGAGATGGCCCACATGTGGTTCGGCGACCTGGTGACCATGCGCTGGTGGGACGATCTGTGGCTCAACGAGTCGTTCGCCGAGTACATGGGCACCCGGGTGACGGCGGCGGCCACCGGTTTCACCGACGCCTGGACGAGCTTCGCGGTGGGCCGCAAGAGCTGGGGCTACGCGGCCGACCAACGCCCGTCCACCCATCCGGTGGCGCCGCCCGCCGTCGCGGACACCGCTGCCGCGCTGCTCAACTTCGACGGCATCTCGTACGCGAAGGGTGCCTCGGCGCTGCGCCAGCTCGTCGAATGGGTGGGGGACGAGGCTTTCCTGGCCGGGCTGCGCGCGTACTTCACCGCGCACGCCTACGGCAGCGCCACCCTGGCCGACCTGCTGGCAGCGCTGGAGCAGGCCAGCGGCCGGGACCTGGCGGGCTGGGCGCAGGCCTGGCTGCGCCGGCCCCGGCTCGACACGCTGCGGCCGCGGGTCAGCCTGGACGAACAGGGCGCCTACGCGGCGGTCGAGATCGTCCGGACAGAGCCGGCCGGGGAGCCCGCGGCGCGGCCGCACCGGGTGGGGATCGGGGTGTTCGACGCGCCCGGGGAGGGCGGTCCGGTGACGCTCGTGCGCCGGGCGACGGTCGACCTCGAGCCGACGGCCCCCGGCGGGCGCACGCCGGTGCCGCAGCTCGTCGGCACCCGGCCGGGCCGGCTGCTGCTGGTCAACGAGGGCGACCTGACGTACGCGAAGATCAGGTTCGGGTCGGAGGACCTGGCGCGGCTCGGCGCGGTGCTGGCCGAGCTCGCGGATCCGCTGGCGCGGTCCGTCGTGTGGTCCGCTGCCGCCGACCTGACCCGGGACGCGGAGTGGCCGGCGGCCGACTACCTGACGTTGGCGGCTCGGGCGTTGCCCACCGAACGCTCGGTCGCGGTGCTCGAGGACGCGCTCGGCTTCGCGGTCGGCACGGTCGTGCACTGCTACCTGCCGGACGGGGACCGCTCGGCCGCCCGGCGCGTGATCGTCGACGCCTGCCGGTCGGTGATCGACCGGGCTGCCGGGCCGGCCCCGGCCGGCGTGTCGGCCGGATCGGCCGGATCGGCCGGGGCCGGCGGTGCTGCCGGGCTTGGCGGTGCTGCCGGCCCTGGTGGCGCTGCCGGGCCTAATGACGCTGCCGGAGCCGGGGCCGGGCTGGTGCTCGCCGCGGCCCGCGGGCTGGTGTGGTGCGCCGAACGGCCGGAGGTGGCGCGGCTGCGGGGCTGGTTGGTGGGCCGGGACGTCCCGGCAGGGCTGGTCGTCGACCCGGACCTGCGCTGGCGCCTGCTCGACCGCCTGGTGGCGTTGGACGAGGCCGGCGAGGCGCAGATCGCGGCGGAGCTCGACAACGACCCCAGCAGCCGTGGCATCGAGCAGGCGGCGCGGATCCGGGCCGCGGTCGGCGACCCGGCGGCGAAGGCCCGGGCCTGGCGGACCGTCACCGCGGACGAGGCGATGTCGGTGCGGCTGGTCGCCGCGACGGCGCAGGGCTTCTGGCAGCCGGACCAGGGCGATCTGACCGATCCCTACGTCGAGCGGTATTTCGCCGAGCTGCCCCGGGTGGCGGCGCGGCGCTCACCGCATACCGTCCGGCAGGTCGCGGCGGCGGCGTTCCCGCGATACGCGGTGCGACCGGCCACCCTGGCCGCGGCGGAGAGCCTGCTCGCCGGCCCGGACGCGGGACCCGTGCTCTCCCGGGTCGTCATGGACGCCGCCGACGACCTGCGCAGGGCCGTGGCGGCCCGGGAGGTCCACCGGCGGGCCTGCCCGCGGGGATGGCCGGGCGTGCCCGCCGGCGACGGCGCGGTCAGCCGCTGACGAACGGACAACGGCTGACGAACGGTCAGCCGTTGACGAACGGTCAGCGGTTGACGAACGGTCAGCGGTTGACGAACGGTCAGCGGTTGACGAACGGTCAGCGGTTGACGAACGGTCAGCGGTTGACGAACGTCGGGGCGCGCCGTTCGCCGAACGCGGCGCGGGCCTCGGCGTAGTCCTCGGTGGACTGCACGACTGCCATGTGGGACGCGATGAGGTCCAGGTTCGTCCGCAGGTCGAGGTTCTGGGACTGGTAGACGGCGCGCTTGATCATCGCGGTCGAGATGGGGGACATCGCCGCGAGGCGACCGGCGAAGGCGTAGGTCTCGTCGAGCAGGACCGCGTCGTCGTAGACGCGGTTGACCATGCCGATCCGCTCCGCCTCGACGCCGTCCACCGTGTCGCCGCTGAGCAGCAGCTCCAGGGCCTTCGCCGGCCCGACCAGGCGGGGGAGCAGGTAGGTTCCACCGTCGCCGGGAACCAGGCCGATCCTGATGTAGCCCTCGGACAGGCGCGCGGAGCGCCCCGCGAACCGCAGGTCGCACATGAGCGCCATGTCGAGCCCGGCACCGACCGCGACGCCGCTGATCGCCGCGATCAGCGGCTTGCTGAGGTCCAGCACCGCCCGGGCGACCTTGTGGACGCCTTCGGTGAGCATCCGACGGCGCGCGATCGGGGTGGGCTCGATCCCGCTGAGGACCGCCAGGTCGATGCCGGAGCAGAAGGCCCCACCGGCCCCGGTCACCACCACGACCCGCACCTCCGGGTCCGCCTCGGCGGACCGCAGGACCTCCGCCCACCTGTCGATCATGGTGAGGGTGAAGGCGTTCTTGAGGTGGGGCCGGTTGAGGGTGATCGTGGCGATCCCGTCGGAAACCGAGTAGATCAGCTCGTCGGGCTCGGCCGTGTCGGTCCCGGGCAGGTTCTCGTCGCTCATCTGGCTGTTCCTACCAGTCCGGTCCGGCAGAGGCGGGCCGATGTGGGGCTGAGAACCCGATGCGGGGCTGAGAACTGTTGGCGATCCGGCGCCAGACGGGTCCTCGTCCGGTAGCCGCGCCCGCAACCGCAGCCGCGCCCGCAGCCAGAAGACCATCCGAGGATTTCGCCGGAGATGTCGCAGATCGGCGCCGATCATGATTGCTGGTTGATGGGCGGGGCTCGCGCTCCACGAACGCCGCCGGACCTCCGAGAGCCCGGCGGCCCGGCTTGGCGAGTCGCAAGAGTGAAGGATTTTGGTCTTGCGCCACGAACGGGAAGGGAGAAGCCGATCTTGAGTAGACGGTGATCTTCTGGAGCGGTGCTCCGCGGGTGATGGAGGTGTGGCCCTCCGTGACCACCATGCGGGTGGGGGTCGCAAACCGCCGTCAGCGGCGTCGCCTCAACGGGCGGGGTCGTGAGCGTGACGGAAAAGGCCCGGCGGTGACCGGGTCAGGTGTGGGCCGGGAAGGCGAGCGAAAGCGAACCACTGTGGAAGTGTCGAAATACTCTCAACGTCAGAACCGAGGTT